>DAHVOJ010000017.1 GCA_027318865.1 bacterium
TAAGATAAGGACGGGGGTTCTGTATTTTACCGCCAAGTTAAATGCGCGGATAGTTTCGTAAAGGGATTCGTTGACGCCCGAAGGGGTAATCGCTATAATTGCATGGTCTCCGTGCGTCCCCCATTTTGCCTGCATGACGTCGCCCTGGGAAGGAAGGGTCGGCAGACCGGTAGAAGGACCTCCCCTCATGACGTTTACTATTACGCACGGTATTTCGCACATGGAAGCGTAGCCGATATGTTCCTGCTTTAAAGACATTCCGGGGCCGGACGTCGCCGTGATAGCTTTCGCCCCGCCCAGAGCGGCTCCGAGAACCGCGCCAAGCGCGGCGATTTCGTCTTCCATCTGCAGGAATACTTTTCCGATTTTAGGAAGTTTATTCGACAAAATTTCTGCTACTTCGGAAGAAGGCGTTATGGGGTATCCGGCAAAGAAATCGCACCCTGCTATAACGGCGCCTTCGGCTACGGCTTCGTTACCCTGCATTAATTTTATATTCTTGCTCATAATTTTATTGTTCCTCCGTTATTAACCGTTTTATTCTACGCTAATCGAAAAATCGGGACATAGATATTCGCAAATATTGCATTTGGTGCATTTCGATATATCGACGACCTCGGCTACCTCTTTATTCATTGCAAGGACGCCTTCCGGGCAGAACGCGACGCATATTTCGCATCCTTTGCAGTAATTAACGATAATATCGATTTTCACTTCTTCTTTCTTCCCCTTTCCCGAAACTTCTTTTATAGTAAGATTATTTTTAGTTTTAATTTCGGTTTCTATGCCTTCGCATACAACATAGTTAGCAGGACTTAAGGTCGCAGTCAAATTATCCGCGCTTTTTGATTTCATGTTTTCCTTTTCAGGCACGTTAGCCTCCTACTAAAATATTAATATTAATTTATAAATTTAAAGCTTTTTTAGCGGTTTCCGCGATAACCGAAGGATTGTCGGCTATATGGATTCCGTTTTTTTCCATTGTTTTAAGTTTTTCCGATGCGGTTCCTTTTCCGCCGGATATTATAGCTCCGGCATGCCCCATTCTTTTTCCTGCCGGCGCGGTTTTGCCGGCTATAAATCCTATTACCGGTTTTTTCATATTGCTCTTAATAAATTCGGAAGCTTCTTCTTCAGCGGTTCCGCCGATTTCTCCTATCATAACTACGGCTTTAGTTTCAGGGTCTTCCTCAAACTTTTTTAAAAAAGTTATAAAAGGAGAACCTATGATAGGGTCTCCTCCAATGCCGATGCAGGTCGTTTCGCCGAGGCCGGCTTTGGTAAGCTGATTAACCGCTTCATAAGTCAGGGTGCCGCTTCTCGATAAGACTCCTACGCTGCCTTTTTTATGAATAAAACCGGGCATTATCCCTATTTTGCACTCGTCGGCGGTAATAATTCCGGGGCAGTTAGGTCCTATCATAATAGATTTTGAGCAATTAAGCGCCGCTTTGACGTTAAGCATATCGATAACCGGTATCCCTTCCGTTATGCATACTATTAAAGGAATTTCGGCTTCGACGGCTTCGATAATGCCCGCCGCCGCAAAACCGGCCGGAACGAATATCATTGTGGCGTCTATCCGGCATTCTTTTTTTGCCTCTTTAATAGTATTGTAAACCGGAACGGAACCGTTAAATAACGTTTTGCCTTTAAAAGGCGTTACCCCCGCTATAATTTTAGTTCCGTATTCAAGGCATTTTTGCGCGTGAAATGACCCTTCTTTTCCGGTTATTCCCTGAACGAGAACGTTTGTGTTTTTATTTACGAGAATGCTCATAAAATTAATCCCTTAATAAATTAAGATAATTAAATTAGCCGTTAACTATTTTTGAAATCTTTTGCGCTCCATCCGCAAGGCTGTTTGCGGAAACGAAATTCATTCCGGAATTTTCGATTATTTTAGCGGCTATATCGGCATTGGTGCCTTCAAGCCTTACGACCACGGGCAGTTTTAATCCGATATTTTTTGCCGCCGATACCACGCCTTCCGCAACCATATCGCATTTAACTATTCCGCCGAAAATATTTATAAATATTCCTTTTACGTTTTTGTCGGATAAAAGAATGTTGAATGCCGTTTCGACCCTTTTTGCGTCTGCAGTGCCTCCGACGTCTAAAAAGTTTGCCGGGGTCGCGCCGAACTCTTTGATGGTATCCATTGTAGCCATTGCAAGGCCGGCTCCGTTTACCATGCACCCTACGTTTCCGTCCAGTTTGATATAATTCAAGCCGACGCTTTTAGCTTTTACTTCGAGCGGCTCTTCTTCGTTTTCGTCGACTAAATCTTTAAAGGCGGGATGCCTGAAGTCCGCATTATCGTCTAAAATTATTTTTGCGTCGAGAGGTATAAATTCGCCGGAGCCGGTCAGTATTAAAGGGTTAATTTCCAGCATCGACATATCTTCGCTTATAAAAGCGCCGTATAAGAGATTGATAAGTTTGGATAATCCGCCGTGAAGATTTTTATCTATTCCTAAGAATAAAGATATTTCAAGTATATGGTAGGATTTTAATCCGTATAAAGGATTAACGGGTACCGTCAAAATTTTTTCGGGGTTATTTTTGGAAACTTCTTCTATTTCCATTCCGCCCTCGGCGCTGGCAACGAAGGCAATTCCGGCATTTTTTCTGTCTATTGTAAGGGATAAATAAAATTCCTTTATTATTTCGGCGCCTTCTTCAACCAAAACTTTTCTAACCAATTTGCCTTCTTTACCCGTCTGGGCCGTGACCAAATTCATGCCGAGCATTTTTTCGGCTATAGACTTAGCTTCGTCGGCCGATTTGGCAATTTTAACCCCTCCGCCTTTTCCCCTGCCGCCGGCATGAACCTGAGCTTTTACGACGGCTGCCGAAGAAGATAAAGTTTTATAGGCATTGTAAACCTCTTCGGGTTTATGGCATAAAACGGACCGCAGGGTTTTTATCCCGCGTTTGCTTAAAATTTCTTTAGCCTGGTATTCATGAATATCCATAATAGTTCCCTATTGATTAAACCGCAATATTATTATATTTATTTTCGTATTTTTGCCTTCCTTCTTCGTAAAGGTCGCCGCCGTAAACGTCGTTGACCACGATAGCCGGAAAATCTTCTACGGTAAGTTTTCTTACCGCTTCCGAAAGGAGGTCTTCGTATGCGATTATCTTACTATACTTAACGGTTTTCGATATTAACGCTCCGGCACCGCCTATTGCGCCAAAATACACTGCTTTATATTTTTTAATAGCTTCTTTCACTTCGGCAGACCTCTTGCCTTTTCCAATCATACCTTTTAAACCGCGTTCGATAAGTAACGGGGCATATTTATCCATTCTATAACTTGTCGTAGGTCCTGCGGAGCCTATTACTTCACCGGGTTTTTCCGGAGTAGGCCCTACGTAATAAATTATCTGCCCTTTAAGGTCGAAGGGCAGCGGCTTATTTTCTTCTATCAGTTTCACTAACCTGAAATGCGCCTGGTCCCTCGCCGTATAAATCGTTCCGCTGATTAAAACTTCGTCCCCCGTCTTTAGGCTTAATATCGTTTCATCGGAAAGAGGAGCGGCTATTTTTATTGCACCCATATTATATATTATATTTCTATATCATCATGTCATTGCGGGTATATCTTTGACTGCGTTTATAAAACCAACGGTTTTATGCAGACAAAATATCTTTGACTGCGTTTATAAAACCAACGGTTTTATGCAGACAAAGATGGGGTAAAGCCCGGCACGGCTAACCAATGACTTCTTTAAATTAAATAATAACTTCGGAATGCCTGTGCGAATGGCATTCGATATTAACCGCTACCGGAAGACTCGCGATATGGCACGGCTCTTTTGTTATGTGCACTCCTATAACCGTACAAATTCCGCCGAATCCCATAGGACCGGTCCCAATATTATTAATTTTTTCAAATATTATTTTTTCCATTTCCGCCAGTTCGGGGTCGCCGTTTATCTCCCCCAATTTTCTAAAAAGCGATTTTTTTGCTAAAACGGCAGATCTTTCGAAATTTCCTCCGATACCTATTCCTACGATATTTGGCGGACATGGGTTTGGTCCTGCCGAACGCATTGTTTCGACGGCAAAGTCGATTATTCCGTCTTTTCCGTCGGAAGGACGCATCATCTTCAATCCGCTCATATTTTCGCTTCCCCCGCCTTTTGCCGCATACATTATTTTAATTTTATCTCCATCCGTAAAATCGTAATGTATTACGGCAGGAGTATTATCGCCGATATTTTTTCTCGAAAGCGGATCGCAGGTCGATTTTCTTAAAAACCCTTCGGCATATCCCAATCTTGTGCCTTGATTTATTGCATCCGTGAAATTTTTTCCTCTAATCGATACGCCTTTTCCTATTTCAACAAAAAAAACTGCCAGTCCGGTATCCTGACATAACGGTTTTAATTCGGTCTTTGCAATTTCGGCGTTTAATAATATCTTGTTTAATACGGTTTTTCCCTGTTCGGATATTTCTTCCGCCAAAGCTAGTTTAAGGCTTTTATACGTATCTTCCGGCAAGTTAACGCTTGAATTGATTATTAAATTTTTAACGGCGTTTGAAATTTCTTCGGATTCTATAGCCCTCATCTACAATATATTCTTTATTAAAATTTAACGTTATAAATATTTTACATATTTTTAAAATTAATTCAAGCAAAAAATAAACCGTTATTATAAATTTTTATGGATGCAAACATTTCCGGACATATCGCATGCAGACAGTTCCGGTTGGATAACTACATGATTTATGCCGAATTTTTCTTCCAGACCATCTTGAATATTATTTATAATACAACAGATATCGGACGATTTAACGGCGGTGGGTTCAACGAGAATATGAGCGCTCAAGAGTTTAAAAGATTTTGACATACTCCAGATGTGAAGGTCGTGGACGCTTAGTACGCCTGGCGTTTTAAGTATTTCATCCTTTACCGAAACAAAATCGATTTCTTTCGGAACGCCTTCAAGCAGTATGTTTATTGTTTCATTGATTACGGAGAATGCTCCTATTGCGATGAGAGGCGATATTATTAAACCGATAACGGGGTCTATATAATAAATTCCGGTAAAATATATAATTATTCCGCCTGCTATAATCGATATAGAGACTAAAGAATCCCCAAGAATATGAAAAAAAGAACTTTTAAGATTTAAATTATGCTTTATGCCTTTGTGTATTTTTATACCGATAAAGCCGTTAATAATAAGACTGATAAACGGGAAAAAAATCATAATTCCGGAATTAATTTTTTCGGGATGTACAAGTCTCGAATAGCTTTCATAAATCAATATTAAAGACAATATGAGAAGCAAAAGCGAATTTAAAAGCGCGGCGAGTATTCCAATCCTGTGGTAGCCGTAAGTATTTTTTTCCGAAGGGCTTTTTCTTACCTGAATTTGAGCAAACCACGCCAAAAGAAGAGAGGACGCATCGACTAAAACATGCCCCGATTCCGAATACAGCGCCATGCTTTTTGATATTACGGCTCCGCTAAATTCAATAATAAGTATAATGAGAGTAAGCAGGAAAGCTAATTTTAAGCTTTTTTCGGTTTTAAAAGATTCGCCGTTTAAATTTAACGGGCGGTCATGGGTATGCGAATGATGTTCCATAATAATAAGCACCTTTATTGAAGAAAATTATAGAAATTATAGCATATCGCGTTATCGTTTTGAAATCAAATTAATTGCCCCGAATCCCGATTTAGGATTATATGTTGATTGCCGGAATTGCTTAATAATGCCATTGCGTGATTTATTATGGAATTTATTAAATAGTTTCTAAGCCGGGATTTAGGATTGCCTAAAAGGTTGAAATTTTATAGAATATTATAACGATGAAAAAAGAAGAAAAAGAAACTATTTCGCTTTTAAGCTTTTCGCATTTTTTTTGCCATGTCGCTATACTTACATATCCCGCAATATTAATACTTCTTAAAACCAAATTTAACGTTAATTATGAAACTCTCGGAACTATTGCCGGCATTTATCTTCTTTTATTCGGCGCAGGTTCTCTGCCCGTAGGTTTTATTGCCGATAAAATTAAAAAGAAACATATTTTACGTATTTATCTTGGCGGTATGGCGATATTTTCTTTTGCCGCCGCATTATCGCCTAATTTTTTTATTTTCTCCTTATCTATAATATTTATGGGATTGATAGGAAGCATTTATCACCCTGTAGGTTTAAGCATGATGTCGTTTATAGGGAGCGATAAGTTAAGGGCGTTTGCGATCCACGGTATAGCCGGGACGCTTGGGGTAGCATTAAGCGCCGGTTTTGCCGGAATACTCGGTTATTTTTTCGGATATAATTTTCCGTATCTGATACTCGGCATAATTTTTTTAGTACTTTTAGCATGGTCGTATATATTGAAACTGCAAGCGTCGGGCGGCGGCGTAACAGTTGAAGTAAAAGAAGGGAGCGAAATAAAAAAGGGGTCATCAAACATAAACGCTTTTCTTAAAGAATTTTTTCATTTAAATCTAATTTTGATTTTTATTGCCGAGTTTTTAAACGGATTTGTTTTTCAGGGGGTATTTTCGTTTTTGCCGGCTTATGTAGGAACGGAGCTTAAAAATTATATTTTTTTTCATAATCAAGCTGCCGCGGCAGGAGGTTTTTTTGTAACTGCCGCTCTTTTAGTCGGCGTATTTTTTCAGTATAACAGCACGAAAATTACAAAACACTATAAATCCAACAGAGTTTTTGCTTTTTTAGTGCTTTTAAGCGGAATCTTCCTTTTGATTTCAGGTTTTACCCATAATATTATATTATTTATATCCGTCCTTGCGTTTTCGGCTTTTAATTTTTCGATCAATCCTATTTCAAACCTTATGATAAGCGAGAACGCCCATGAAAAGTTCAGGGCAACGGCTTACGGCGTTTTTTTCTTTTCGGGTTTCGGCATAGGTTCGGTTGCCGCCCCTATAGGCGGGATAATCGCGCAAAAATATGCGCTTCACTGGATATTTGTGCTGTTTGGATTGATACTGCTTATGTCTTTTGCAATATCTTCGGCAATTAAAGAAGGAAAATATAAATAAAATAAAACTATACAGGAGGAAATATGGCATCAAAGAAAACCGCGGTAGGCTTTATAGGCGCAGGCAATATGGCTTATGGACTTATTAAGGGCATGGCCGGCGCAAACCGTACAGATATTAAAATTTTTATTTACGATACCGACCCGTCGAGGGTCGATTTCGTAAGAGATACTTTAGGGGTAAATTCGTTTAACAGCATAGGAGAGGTCGTCGAAAACTGCGGAATAGTATTTATCGCGGTTAAGCCTTATTCCGTGGAAAGCGTGCTTGAAGTTGCCGCCGGAGCATTAAACAATCTTAAAAACCATAAAAACATTCCGCTGTTTATTTCTATTGCGGGCGGCGTTAAAGTCGGTTTTATGGAAGAAGTTTTAAACAAAACGCTCAAAAATAATCTTCCGTTAAAAATATTTAGAGTTATGCCTAATATAAATTCTTTAGCGGGCAAAGGTATGAGCGCAATGTGTTATAACGAGAATGTTTCCCAAAAAGATATAAAAACGGCTTCGGAAATATTAGAAATGTCCTCGCTCGTTTTAAATATGGACGAAAAGTATTTTGATGCCGTAACCGCTTTAAGCGGGAGCGGTCCGGCATATATTTTCTTAATTGCGGAAGGTCTCATTGAAGCGGGAGTAAAGCTGGGTCTTCCGCGTGATACCGCAAAAACGTTAACCGTCCAGACGATACTGGGCTCTGCCGAACTCTTAAACAGCCCCGAATTTTCTAAAACATCCACGAAAGATTTAAAAGATATGGTAACTTCGCCGGGCGGAACGACTGCATACGGACTTGCAAAACTGGAAGAAGGAAGAATTAAGCATATTCTCGATTCAGCGGTAAATGCCGCATATTTAAGGGCAAAGGGATTGGTTTAAAACATTCGGCCTATGCAAGATTATATTTAGTTAACGCAATCTATATGATTACAATGATGAAATGGGGTTTACATAAGATTATATTCTTTTAACAGCGGTAAAAGTTTTTGAACCGGCAATCCCAATACATTTTCGAACGAGCCTTCGTATGATTCTACGATGCCGCATTCGTCCTGAATTCCGTAGCTTCCGGCTTTATCCAAAGGTGGATACTCGGACAGATAAGCGTTTATTTCTTTATCGTTCAACCGTTTTATTTTAACCAATGTTTTATCGTAACCGGTTAAATGAATATTTTTAGATCTGTTTATTACGCTTATTCCGCTGTAAACTTCATGTGTTTTTCCGGCAAGCCTTTTTAACATATTAAAAGCGTCTTTTAAGTCTTTCGGTTTTCCGTAAACCTTTCCGTTAAAATATATGACGGTGTCTGCACCTATAATGTAATTTTGTCTATAGTCATCGATCAGGTTTTTTGCCTTCATCACGGCTAATTTTTGAACAAAGATTTCAACGGAAATATTTTCGTCGAAATCGTCGAATAGCGGTTCTTTATCAAGTTTATGATTTACGGCAATAAAATTAAATCCGTATTTTTTTAATAAAGATATTCTTCTTTCGGAAGACGATGCAAGTATAAAAAGCGGCTTCATCTGTTTAATTTCGTTAATTTCGACGGTCTGTTTCCAAATATTACCGTTCCGAGGCGGATTATAGTAGCGCCTTCTTCTATGGCAGTTTCAAAATCGCCCGACGTTCCCATCGAAAGAACGGAAAGTTTTTGTCTATAAATCGATTTATTGTTTATACCGCCTAAAAGTTCTTTTAATTGCTTAAAGTATTTTCTGTTATCCGTTCCAAGCGGAGGCATTGCCATAAGACCTTTAAGGCTAATTCTTTTAAATTTATTCATTTCTGAAACTAAGTTATCGAGTTTTTCCGCTAAAATCCCATTTTTGGTTTTTTCTCCGGCAAGATTGACTTCTATCAAAACGTTTGTAATTATATTTCTTGCAATGGAATGCTTTTCGATAACTTCGGCAAGTTCGACTTCGTCAAGGGAATGCATTAAATCGATCTTTCCGACAATATATTTTACTTTATTTTTTTGAAGCCGCCCTATAATGTGCCAGCTAATATCTTTATTTTGATAAAGCCGTTCGTATTTGGACAGAAACTCCCGAACGTAGTTTTCTCCAAAAACGTTTATACCGTTATTCGCCGCTTCCAGTATCTCTTCCGCGGTTCTTGTTTTTGAAGCCGCCAGTATCGTAATATCGGAGAAGTCGCGGCCGCTTTTCCCCGCCGCCGTTTTAACCTTTTCATTTATATTTCTTATATTTTCGAATATCGAAATGTTTATCGCCTGCCTTATGATAAAATCAAATTATTAAAATTATTTTATTTTTCGGTTTTTGCCTGCAAAGACCATGCGGCGTAATCGCATTGCGGATAGTTGGAACACCCAAAAAACTTTCTTCCCTTTTTCGTTCTTTTTTCTACGAGATAACCGCCGCATCCCGCCGGACACGGTATTTTGGATTGATTAATTTTTACGGGAACCGGCTTTATATTTTTACATTCCGGGTATCCGCTGCAGGAAAGGAATTTTCCATATCTGCCGGCTTTTATAATCATCGGTTTGCCGCATTTTTCGCAAATTTCTCCGGTTTCTTCCGTTTCTGCGGCGTTGGCGGCGTTATCCGCATCGCCTTTCGCTTTCGGAAGTTCTTTCGTATTTTTACATTCGGGGTATCCGCTGCATGCAAGGAACTTTCCGAACCTGCCCATTTTTATCACCATCGGTTTGCCGCATTTTTCGCAAATTATGTCGGTCGGCTCAGACGAGCCTTTTATGTTTTTAATATTGACTTTAGCGTCTTTAAAGCTTTTCATAAATTTATCGTAAAAATCGGCAAGCAGGTCGTTTTTATTTATTAATCCGTTTTCTATATTATCTAATTTTTCTTCCATATTTGCCGTAAACTTTAAGTTGATTATATCGGAGAATCCAGCCTTTAATATATCCGAAACGGTCATTCCCAATTCGGTAGGCTTGAATTTTTGGGCGGAGCCGCCTTTTTTTGAGGCATCTGCCGATGAGCTTGCGCTGTACTTCGTTTCTGTGGTCATAATTACGTAATCTTTAGTTTTTATGTTTGCTATTATGCTCTGATATGTCGAAGGTCTTCCTATACCGTTTTCGTCTAAAGCTTTAACTAAACTTGCTTCCGTATATCTTGGCGGAGGAGAGGTAAAATGCTGAAAAAGGTCGATTGTTTTTATAGAAGCCGGGTCGCCTTTCAAAAGCAGTTCGAATATTTTCATTATAGGCGATGAATCCGCTTCGTTCTGCGGTTTGTTTTCGTCGCCGGAGTTCTCTTTATTTTTCAGATTTTCGTTTATAACTTTCTGAAAACCGTCGAATTTTAAAACGCTTTCAGCCGTTTTAAAAATATAGTCGGTTTTTTCGTGAGCATTATGTTTATTGCCTGCATATGTTCCTTTTAAGGTTAAGGCATACTGGTCGTAAACGCTTTCGCTCATAAAAGAAGCGGTAAAATATGTCCAGATAAGATTGTATAACTTATATTCATCCGGCGACAGGTACGCTTTAACTTTTTTAGGAGTCAACAATATATTCGTAGGTCTTATCGCTTCATGAGCATCCTGAACTTTTTTGGCATCCGATCCGGCTTTTGCCGCTTTTTTTAATGCGCCTTTCCCCGCAACATAATCCGAACCGTAAACATCGTTAATAAATTCTTTTGCCGCCGCCCCGGCTTCGTCGGATATTCTCGTCGAATCCGTCCTCATATAAGTAATAAGACCTACCGGTCCTATAGGTTTATTGCTTACGCCCGCAACAAAGCCGACTTCTATTCCTTCGTAAAGTTTTTGGGCTACGGACATCGTTTTTTTTACCGGAAAGCGCAGTATTTTTGCCGCTTCCTGCTGTAACGTGCTTGTTATCAATGGAAGCGGCGCTTTTCTATTTGCCTGTTTTTTTGATATATCTTCGATCGAATAACCGTCTTTGATTAACAGCAGTTTCTCTTTTAATTTTTCCGCCTCTTTTTCCGTTTTAATATCGGGTTCTTTTCCGTTTATTTTAAAAAGTTCGCCTTCTATATTCTTAGAAATATTTTTTTTGTCCGCGCTTTGAATTTCAAACAGGGCTTTAACCGTCCAGAATTCCTTTTTTACGAAAGCGTTTATTTCTTTTTCTCTTTCTACGATAAGATAAAGCGCTATGGATTGAACTCTTCCAGCCGAAAGACCCCTTCTGATTTTCTCCCATAAGAAAGGGCTGAGATTATAGCCTACAAGCCTGTCTAAAATTCTGCGGGCTTTTTGGGATTCGTACATAGTTTCATTTAATACCGACGGATTATTAATGGCATCTAAAACTTTATCTTTGGTAATTTCATGAAAAAGAACCCTTTTTATTTCCGGTTTTTTGCCCTTAATTTCGTCTATAATCTCTTTTATGTTCCATGCTATCGCCTCCCCTTCCCTATCGGGGTCGGGCGCCAGATAAACCGTATCGGCGTTTTTCGCAAGTTTTTTAATTTCTTCGACGGTTTTTTCCTTTCCTTTTATTATTTCGTATTTAGGCTCGAATCCGTTTTTTATATCGACCCCTATGGAACTTTTCGGTAAATTTTTAATATGTCCCACGGTGGCTTTAACGATATAGCCGGATCCCAGATATTTATTTATGGTATTGGCTTTAGACGGAGATTCTACAAGAACGAGATTTTTCATATTTTTTTTATAATTCCTCCCGGACGCCTTTCTACTTCGGAATTCATTTCAAGTATAGAAAGCGCTCTTATTATTTCTTTTTCATTTACGTTTAATTTAATATTGCTTAGTTTTAATAAATTGTCAATAGCAATATTGCCTTTCTCTAAAGAATTCAATATAAATTGCCTGATATCGTTATGCCGGGATGCCCCATATTTATCATTATCTTTTGCGCTGTATTCTATTTTAATTTCTGCATTTTCGTCATTTAGTCCTATTTTTTTTCCGCCGTTTTCTTCGCCGTCAAAAATTTTAACGCTTTTCCTATTATTTCTGAATGTTTCTATTAAACCTGAAAGCGAACTTTTATGGGACAAATATAATACCGCCATTTCTTTCGATAAATGAAAAGCAAGGGTGTTTCTTAAAACAAACCCGTATCTTAAATTTTTAGCAAACGGATCTAAAGCGGAAATTTGCGGAAAGCTAAATTGATTTTTATTATTAGATGCCGTATTTAGCAGAGAATATGGCGGAAGAATTATGATTAAAAATTCCGGGAAAAATTTTTCCGGGAATTTTTTTATAAATCCAGTTTCGTTAGAACCGTGCATTCCCAAATATATCAAGGAGCATTTTTGTTTTTCTTTTGCCTTATCGCAGTAACCGTAAAGATCGTTTAATAATGCTTGATTCGGCTTAAAAATTTTTGCATCTTTATATCTCGACGATGTCAAAAAAATTCCCGCCGTTTTTTCCTTTAAAAACTTATTTAAATACAAATTTTCGAACAGGTCCGACGGATCGTATATATGTAAAAATTCCGGCAAGGAAGACAAAAACGGAAGTCCGTCCGAATAATTTAAATAATTTATTAGCGGGGCGGTTTTTATCGGCTTTATTTTAAATTTTTCCAGCAGATTAATCTCATTTTCCGCACGAACTTTTAGCTTTCCGTAAAAATCGGAATTTTTAACGTTAAGTAAATTATACAAAGAAATCCCGGCTTTTTTGCGAGTTTTTACAAGTCCTTCGGATTTAGCGTTCAATATAATCCTATAATCGAAATATAATTCGTAATCTTCGGCATTCATAGAATAATAATAAAATAAAAATGATTTGACTGCAACGAAAATTAGTTGTATAAATAGATAGAGTAATAATCAAAAAATAAATTATGAGGAAGATAAAAAATAAACTTTTTATAATCTGCTTATCATTTTTACTTATTATTTTTACTTATCCGGCATTATCTATCGGTAAAACTATTGCAAAAAAAGGCAAAGGCGTCGTTAGAATAGCTGTTACAATGCCCATGAAGGGTGATTTTGCATTTTTCGGCAGGCAGTTTATTGACGGAATGCTGTTGAGCTTAAATAAGCGCAAGGCTTCCAATATAAAATTCGTAATAGTAAATCTGCCGTTAAGCGCCGGCGGAAAAAGCATAGCGAATTTGTTTGATTCATTAAAGCAAAAAGGGGTTTCCGCAGTTATAGGACCTCTTTTCGAGGGACAGCTAAAATATTTTGCAAAATATTCCGCCAAATTTAAAATTCCCGCAATAACTCCATCGCCGGTTATTGCAAAAAAAGATTTATCGCCTTTTGTTTTTAGTTACGGCATGACGTTAAAACAGGAAATAAGAACCGAAATAAAATATGCCCGATATTCTGACATAAAATCTGTTTCCGTTATATATCCCGATAATGGTTACGGTCCTAAAATTTTATCTTACATAAGCTTCTTTTCAAAAAAATACGGCATAAATATTTTGAATACAACGGCATATGGATCAAATACGGTAGATTTTTTTAATAATTTTAACGGTATCGTAAAATTTAACGGTATAACCGATAGACATGTGTCTGCCGCAGAAAAAGCCGAACTTGGAGTAACCAAATACGATCTTATGCACGGCATAACAAAATCAACGCCGGATATTCCGTTTGACGCTCTTTTCGTAATAGGAAGTCTGCCTAAAATGAAACTGATTTTAACACAGCTCGTCTATTATAACATTACCGGATTTCCCACATTCGGGCTAAGTTCTTTGGACTCAAGATCATTTATAGAAAAAAACAGTTTCTACATGCAGAATGCAATTTTTCCCGATGGTTTTTTTAAGAATGACCGCAATGAAATAGTAAAAAAATTTTCCGGAATATACAAAAAAACATATGGAAAAACTCCAAATATTCTCAGCGGCGAAGGATACGATATAGGAGGAATAATTATCAAGGCGGCGAATGAAATGAATTTTTCAAAAAATAATAACCGAACAGGCATTGAATTCTACCATGCCATTTTAAAAATTAAAATATTTAAGGGCGTATGCGGCATCAGCAAGCTTAAAGGCAACAGATTTGAAAAGTCTCTTTATCTTTTTCGATATAAAAACGGCAAAATTTATATTCTCAAAAACCCGCTCTAAGCATTTATCGATTTTGAATAATTTTGAATATTTTAACAAATTATTATATAATTAATTTAAAGAGGTGCATATATGTTTGGAATCGGAACTCCCGAATTAATTATTATAGCCGTCATTGCATTATTGATATTCGGACCGTCAAAACTCCCCGAACTTGGAAAAACTCTTGGAAAAGGTTTAAGGGAGTTTAAAAACGCTTCGTCTAATTTAAAAGACCAGCTTAACCCTTTAAACGATATTGACGGCACAGACCATGCGAAAGCCGAACCTGAGGCCGACAATAATTTAATCGAAAACACGAAGCAAGAAATTAAAAAACCTGCTAAAAAAAGAACGGCGGTTAAACATCAAGTCCAAACCAAAAATACAAAAAAAGCGGAAATTTCTTCAAACTTCAAATCCGATAAACCGCCGAAAAAGAAATCGAAAACTGCCGTTAAACCAAAAGATTAAATAACTTATACGTCTAAGTTTACCACCTTAAGAGCGTTATCCTCAATAAATTTGCGTCTCGGTTCGACTTTATCGCCCATTAAAATATCGAACATTCCGTCTGCTTCTATCAGGTCGTTAATATTAACTTTTCTTAAGGTTCGAGTATCCTTATTCATGGTCGTCTGCCAGAGTTGTTCCGGGTTCATTTCTCCAAGCCCCTTATATCTTTGAATAGAAATATTTTGAGGCGCTTTTGATTTAATAATGTCGTAAAAATCGTTCATATTTTTTACTTCATGCTTTTTAGAATCTGCCGAAATAATTATGTTCGAAAACTCCAACGATTTTATTTCCTTAGCCAGATTATAAATTGTTTTAAAATCAACCGATTCTAAAAATTTTTTATCTATGCAGACATAAGGAATAAAATTTTTAAATCTTATAACTATTTTATTATAGTCCTCAAAATCTTCGTCATTTTTTAATGCTATTTCGCAGTCTTGACTTTTCAAAAAATCGACAAAGCCGTTCAATTTATTTTGCGGTCCATCTTTCAATAAATCTTTTGACGATATATCGTCGTTAATCAAATATTCAATTATTTCTTCATTTATATTAATTTTATTTAATTTATTAATTAAATTTCTATAATTTTTAACTTTATCGATGGATTCTTTAATCCAATTTTTATCTAAAATAATATCTGCCGCATTATTTTGTTTTTTAAAAATGCTTAAAGAATTAAGAGATTCGTTTACGAGGAAGGCGTCTAAACTCTCGTCGTCTTTAAGGTATGCCTCGCTATTTCCTCTTTTAACCCTGTAAAGCGGGGGAAGAGCAATATAAAGGTATCCTTTTTCTATAACTTCTTTCATATATCTGTAAAAAAAAGTTAGGAGCAGCGCCCTAATATGAGATCCGTCAACGTCTGCATCGGTCATTATAATTATCTTATGATATCTAAGTTTATCTACATTAAAAAAACTTTCTTCTTTTTTAGAATTTCCCGACGTGATGCCTCCTCCAAGAGCCGTAATTAATATTTTAATTTCTTCAGAACCGAGCATTTTTTCTAGCCTTGCTTTTTCTACGTTTAAAATTTTGCCTTTTAAAGGAAGAATAGCTTGGTATTTTCTGTCTCTTCCCTGCTTGGCGCTTCCTCCTGCGGAATCTCCTTCGACTATATAAATCTCACACTGAGACGGGTCCTTTTCCTGACAGTCTGCCAATTTTCCGGGCAAAGAAGAAAAATCCAGCAGACTTTTTCTTCTAACGAGTTCTTTTGCTTTTCTCGCAGCTTCTCTTGCCCTTGCCGCATCTAAAGCCTTTTCTACGATAATTTTAGCAACCTGGGGATTTTCATCGAAAAATTCGGCTAACTTTTCGTTTATTAAAGATTCTACGACGCCCTTTATAAAACTATTGCCGAGTTTAGATTTCGTCTGTCCTTCAAACTGCGGATTAGGCATTTTAACGCTGACGACGGCAATTAATCCTTCTCTTACGTCGTCGCCGGCTACCTGCACCATTTCGTTGCGCTTGCCGCCCTTTTCTTTAAAATTATTTGCGTTAGAAACATAATAATTATTTATTACCCTTGTTAAAGCCGATTTAAATCCTACTAAATGCGTTCCGCCTTCCCTTGTATTTATATTATTTACGTATGAATACAATATTTCGGAATATCCGTCGTTATATTGAAGAGCTATCTCGGTTATAACGTCTTCTTTTTTTCCGGTAATAAAAATAGGTTCTTTAATAATTGCATTTTTATTTTGGTTTATAAATTCGACAAAAGATTTAATGCCGCCGTCGTATTTGAAATCATGGGATTTATTATTAATTTCGTCTATTATATTTATGCGTATTCCTGCATTCAAAAAAGCAAGTTCCCTTAATCTATTCGATAAAATATCGAAGTCGAAATTATTCCGTTCCATAATTTCAAAGTCCGGGATAAACGTAATTAATGTTCCTCTTTTATTTGTTTTTTCGCCTTTTTCAAGCCTGCCCGACGGCATTCCTTTGCTATAACTCTGTCTGTAAACATAGCCGTCTCTGTAAATTTCCATATCAAGTCTCTGCGAAAGAGCGTTTACGACGGAAATACCTACTCCGTGAAGCCCTCCCGATACTTTATACGATTTTTTATCGAACTTGCCGCCCGCGTGAAGAACCGTAAGCACTACCTCCGCGGCGGAAACGCCTTGAGGCTGGTGAATATCTACCGGAATACCTCTTCCGTCGTCTTCTATTGTGATACTGCCGTTTATATTAATCCGGACGGATATATTTTTACAGTACCCTGCCAGAGCTTCGTCTATACTGTTATCTACTACTTCATAAACTAAATGATGAAGACCTTCTATCCCCGTTGAACCTATATACATTCCCGGCAACTTTCTTACGGCTTCTAATCCCTCTAAAACCTGTATATCGGAACTTTTATAGTCTTCTTCGACGCTCATTAATAACCTCTTTATTTTTTATATTTTAATATCTCATGGGCATAAAAATGCCGATAACATGTATCGGGTTTTCTTTATTTCCATCATCTCCGCCGTCGCTTGGCGTTTTTTCCGACATTATATAAGGCTCTATTACTAATGGAGTATAAATGGTATTAAACCTGACTTTTAAATTATTTTCCAAAATATTTGAAATAAAATCCAATATATATCTCGAATTTAATTTGATACTTATAGGTTCGCCTTTATAATTAATTTCTAATTCGTCGTTTCCTTCCCCAATATTAGTATTAACCGTTTTAACAGATAAATTATTTTCGCTGAAACTAAGTTCGATAGAATGGCTTTTTTCTTCGGCAAGAAGGGAAACCATTTTAATTGAATTATATAATTTTTTTGTATTAATTATAGAAATTTTATAGCCGTCTTTAGGAAGAACCGTATTATAATCCGGAAATTTTCCTTCTATAAGCCTTGATATTAACTTAGTATTTTTATCTTGATTTTCCGTCTGTTTTTCAAATTCAAAAATTACGTTATTAGAATTTATTAGAATTTTAATAATACCTTCTTTGTCTAATTTTAAAACTTCGGATAATATTTTTTTTGGAATTATTACGCCTATTTTTAATATATCATAAATTCCGTCGTTTCTATTGCCTTTATAATTTATTTCCGATTGTGCCAAAGACAGCCTGTGACCGTCCGTTGCTACTAATCTGAGATAATTTTTGCCGTTTAGTTCTTCTAAGACAAAATAAACTCCGGTAAGGTTTCTTTTGGTATCTTCCGGCGCCGCCGTCGAAAAAATTACTTTGCTTATAAGATTTTTAAATTTTTTTAATTCGATATTAAGACTATCTTCTGTTTCGAAATCTATAATATTAGGGAAATCGCTCGCCGGAACCGTAGTTAGTTTAAAAACCGTTTTTTTAAAACTTATAACGACTATGCCGTTTTCGTTTTCAATAAAATTTATAAATAAATCCTGATTATCTTCGGAAAATTCTTTTATTATATTATATATTTTTTTAGAATTTACGGTAGTTTTACCTTCGGAAACGACCTCGGCGTTGCAGTATGTAATAATACTTATTTCTAAATCGGTAGCGCTTATTTTAATAAAATTATTTCCTATATTTTCTATAAGAAGATTGGAAATAATAGGCATCGATCCTTTTTTTTCCGAAGCCCCCTGCGCTAAAGATAAGCAATCAAGAAAATATTGTTTTTTAATATTAAAATTTAACATAATTAATCAATGTTTATTATTTTTTATAATTAATTTTAAAAACATTAATAATAGTAATAATAACGTTTAAAAAGTTTATAAGTCTTTAAGTATTAATAAATATTAATAAATTATTGTTTATAAATATGTATAATTTTATTGGATTTTTTTAATAAAATTGTTTAATTTTTTTTATTAATGAGAAATTAAACATAAACTATACATATTTATAAACAAATTTATTTTTTTATAATTTTAATAATATTATTTAATATTTTTTCTAATTCTTCGTTATTATTTAATTTTTTTTTAACTTTATTTACAGCATAAATTATCGAAGAATGGTCTTTACCGCCGAATTTATCTCCTATTTCGGGAAAAGATAATTCCGTATAAGTTCTAATTAAATACATGGCTATCTGGCGCGGTTCTACAAATTCTTTTAGTTTTTTATTCGATTTAATATCGGCTATTTTTATATTAAAATAATTACACACGGATTTTATTACATTTTCTGCCGTTATAACTTTTTCGTTTTCTTTTAATAAATTAGATGTAGCTTCAATTGCAAGGTCTATATTTATAGGTCTTCCCGTAAAAGAAGAATAAGCCGATATTTTAATCATTGCTCCTTCTAATTCCCTGATATTAGAATTTATTTTATTAGCTAAAAGATTTAAAACATCGTCGGGAAAATTAATATTATTCAAAAGAGCTTTCTTTTTAAGGATAGCGACTCTCGTTTCAAAGTCCGGAGGCTGAATATCGGCTATTAATCCCCATTCGAATCGCGATCTTATTCTTTCCTCGAGACTTATTATGTCTTTTGGTATTTTATCGCTTGATACTACTATCTGTTTTTGATTTTCATACAGGGCATTGAAAGTGTAAAAAAATTCTTCCTGCGTTCTCTCTTTGCCCGCAATAAATTGTATATCGTCGATAAGCAAAATATCGACGTTTCTATAGCGGTTTCTAAAGTCGATCATTTTATCGTCCCTGATAGAAGCAATCATTTCATTTGTAAATTTTTCCGATGAAACGAGATAAACGTTTAATTTTCTCTCTTTTATTATTTTATTGGCTATTGCATTAAGCAGATGCGTTTTTCCGAGCCCTACGTCACTATATATAAACATCGGGTTATAAGTTTGGCCAGGAAGATTGGCTACCGCAAAACTTGCGGCATGAGCAAATTGATTGCCGGAGCCTATAACAAAATTTTCAAAGGTATATTTTTCGTTTATATTAAGATAATCTTTTTTTAATTTTTTTTTATTTTCCCAAATCTTTTCTTTATTTTCTGTTTTTATATGTGGAGAGTCGATAATATCGGTACTATTTTTATATGTCGAATCCATTTCCGAACCGTCGATTATATTATAAATCAAGTTGAGTTCTTCTTGATTATCTAAATTTTTCCAAATATTTAAAATAATTTCCCTGTAGGATTCGTTTATTATATCTTCAAAAAATTTATTCGGCACCGAAAATATTAAAGTATTATTGTTTAAACATATATCGGCAGGATTAAACCATATATTAAAATTACTGGCGCCGATTTCTTTTTTTAATTCTTCGAGTAAAGGTTCGATTTTATCCATAAAATCAGAATGAAATTTTTTGTCGTCTTTTTAAAAAATAGAAGAGATATAAAATTAAACAATGTTATCAACAGTTGTTGATAACTCTAAAAACCGTTTAATTATAATTAGTTATGTTGAAAATTTTATATAAAATATAACTAATTTTCAGTTTTGATTAATAAATATTATAAAATTTAACAAATCAACATTATCAAATTTTTAAATATATTTCAATTATATTTAAAAAAATTAATTATTATAAAATCAACGCGTTAAGCAATTAATAAACGTCTATACCCTTATATTACCGTAAGTTACGGCAATAGTTAAAAATAAAAATAACTTGACATCCTTGGATTTATTTGTTTAAATAAAAATTTATGATAATTTTAATAAATATAAGATATTAATATGGAGCAAACATTATGAAGAGGACATTTCAGCCCAGCAAGTTAAAAAGGAAGAGAACGCACGGTTTTTTGAGCAGAATGAGCACAAAAAACGGAAGATTGGTTTTATCGAGACGTAGAAGAAAAGGGCGTAAAATACTTGTTCCCATAATAAGTTCAAAATAGATTTTCACTTTTTAAGTTTTATTTAGCGGTTACTTTTTAATTTTTTGGATGCCTGAAATAAATTTTAAATTCAACGAAGGTATAAAGTTAAAAGACAAAGGCCTTATAAATTATATTTTCAAACAAGGAAATAAAAAACCTCAAAAAATTTCGGTCATTTTTTACGTTGAATCCGATCGATTTAAATTTTTAATTACGTTTAAAAAAAAGTTTTTAAATTCCGTAAATAGAAATAAACTTAAAAGAATAACCAAAGAATTTATAAGACTAAATCAGTATAATCTGAAAAAAATCGATTGCGCTATATTAATCGCAAAAATTCCCGCTTCTAAAATTCAGTTATTAAATGAACTTGAATTTTTATTAAAGAAATGAAAATTTTGAATAGATTTTTTGTACTGCTGATAATTTTTTATAGAAAGTTTTTATCTCCTTTATTGCCTCAAAGCTGCAGGTTTTACCCTACCTGTTCCGAATATGCGGCAGAATGTTTCGAATCGTTTGGTTTTTTTAAGGCATTTTTTTTGTCGCTATACAGGATAATCAGATGTAATCCCTTGTCTAAAGGCGGATACGACCCCGTTCCTAAACATTTACATTAATAAAAAGGAGTTTTTTTGGAAAAAAGAATAATAATTGCTTCGATAATATCGGTAGTTTTAATTCTGGCATGGAGCTATTTTATGCCGCATCCGCCGCAAAGACGGACCGTAGTTAAAAAACAGCCTGTAACGGCCGGTACGCCAAATTTAAAAAATAACAGGATATTCCAAAAGGCAAAAAAAACTATTCCATTCAGAAAAAAGAATTTTATTTCTATATCTAAATCCCTGAAAAATATAAAAAAAGTATCGTATAAAGGGAATAAAATCTATGCGAGCTTCGATAAGTTTACCGGAGCAATCGCAAATTTAAATCTTTTAAAATATTCATATACAGAAAAAAATTTAAAAAATAAGGTCGATCTGGGCAATTCAAAAAATATTCCGGAGATTATAAATTTTATCCCTGAAAATATCGGTACCTCGGCAAAACTTATAAACATAACCGATAAAAAAGGAACGGTAAAATTTATCTATAATATAGACGATAAGGCGATACTAACGAAAGAATATAAATTTTTCGACGCAAAATATCTTTTTACGGATGCGGTCTATATTAAAAACCTTACCAATAAACCGTTGCATTTTAAAGGTTACTTTATTATTTCCGCGGGCTTAAGGCCTCCATCTCCAAAGAGTTTAGACTATATTAATTTTACCCCGGCAGTTTATTTGAACAAAAGTTTGAATACCTCGTTCGTCGATAATAAAGAAAAATATACCGGGGATATTTCTTTTGCGGGGTTTAATTCTAAATATTTTTTACTTTCCGCATTATCTCCCGGAATTAATATAACCGCTAAAAAAAGCGGCAATATTATTTCATTTATAATTCCTAAAGTATTGTCGGTCGCTTCGGGAAAAACCTCCGAAACGTCTTTAAAAATTTACGGCGGCCCTAAAAAATTATCTTTGCTTACTCCTCTTGGGCATAATCTCGGCTCGACTTTAAACTTTGGATTCTTCGGATTTTTTTCTATAATTTTACTCCATATACTCGAGTTTTTTTACGGCTTTGTCCATAATTACGGGGTTGCTATTATACTTCTTGTTTTAGCAATAAGACTTGTATTTTATCCTCTTACTTATACCGGATTTAAATCGATGAAGCAGATGCAGAAACTGACTCCCAAAATTAACGAAATGCGTGAAAAATATAAAGACAATAAAGCGGAATTGAATAAAAAAATTATGGAACTCTATAAAGAAAGCAAGGTTAATCCATTTGGCGGCTGTCTTCCTATGCTGCTCCAAATTCCGGTTTTTTACGGTCTTTATATGACGCTCTTAATCTCCATACAGCTTAGAAACGCGCCGTTTATTTTCTGGATACATAATCTTTCGGTTCAGGACCCTTATTATATCCTGCCTATTTTAATGGGCATATCTATGCTGATTTCCCAAAAAATGAACCCTATGGTCGGAGATCCGGCGCAGGCTAAAATAATGCTCATCCTTCCTATTGTTTTTACGTTTATCTTTATTCATTTCCCTGCAGGTCTTCTTTTATACTGGACGGTCAATAATCTTTTGACTATAGCTCAGCAGTATATTATAAATAGAAAATTTGCATAATCGCTTTTTATGTCTTCTTTAACGAATGAAATAGATACTATTTGCGCTATTTCTTCTCCTTCGGGCGAAGGGGCCATCAGCATTATCAGGGCATCCGGCGAAGACTGCCTGCATATAATGCAAAAAATTTTTAAGCCTTACCGCAAAGATTTTTCCGATATCAAATCACGTTTTTTATATACGGGACGTATTTTTGATTTTCAAACCGAATCGTACGTCGATGAGGCGGTATGCGTTTTCATAAAAGGCCCCGATTCCTATACCGGAGAAGATATGTTTGAAATATATCCTCACGGAGGGGTATTTAATACCAAATATATTCTTGAAATTATTCTAAAATCCGGAGCAAGGCTTGCGCACAACGGAGAATTCACAAAAAGGGCTTATTTAAACGATAAGATAAACCTTATAAAAGCCGAAGCAATTCTTGAAATCATTAAGGCAAATTCTTTAAAAACGCTTGTTATAGCAAATAACGAACTGAGCGGTCTTTTAGAAAAAAAAATAAACAAAATCAAAGAAGATTATATTTATCTGCTTGCCTCGGTCGAAGCTTTAATCGATTTTCCGGAGGAAGAATTTGAAAATATTAATGCCGATTTTTTAAAAAAGGCGCAAGATTCGGCATGGTTAATCGGCGGACTTATAGAATCTTACGAGAATTACGAACTTAACAAGCGCGGTTTCAGCGTAGTAATAGCCGGAGCGCCAAACGTTGGAAAGTCGAGCATATTAAACAGGCTCGTCGATAAAAAAAGGGCAATAGTTTCGGATATGCCCGGCACCACGAGGGATTATATCGAAGAAAACCTTTTTTTATCGAACAAACCCGTTAAAATTATAGACACGGCAGGTTTGAGAGAAACGGATAATTCAATAGAAAACGAGGGAATAAAAGGCAGTTACAGTCAGATTAAAAATGCGGATGCCGTTTTATATGTTTTTGACGTAAACGCTTTGGAAGAGAATGAAATTTTAAACGATATATTATTAGAAGAAAAAAAAGATAATTTAATTCCGGTCATAAATAAATTAGATACGATTGGCGGCAAAGATTTAAGAATTATAGAAACAAAAGTTATGCGGAAATTTAAGTTTACGAATAACCCCGTTTTTATAAGCGCTAAAACGGGCGAAGGTTTTGAAGCGATGAAAAAGACGTTGCGCGACATTATTTTAAAAGTTGAAAGCGTCGTTAAAGACGACGTCGGTATTACCACCCTCAGGCAGAAAAACCTGTTAGTAAAATCGGTAAATTTTTTGGAAAGCGCAAAAGAAAAATTCAAAGAAGGCGGTCCGCTCGAATTAATATCTATAGATATGAGAGACGGCATTAACGCTCTTGACGAGATTGTCGGGGGAGTAACCAATGAAGACGTTCTGGATGTCCTTTTCAAAGAATTCTGCATAGGCAAATAAAAACCCTCAAATAGCTCTTTGCTATCTTTAGGCTAAGGGCTACTTGAAAGCAGGCGTCGTTATATTAATACAAAATTATCGTTTTTAGATTATAATAATGTAGAAATGATAAATTAAGAAACATTATTCATTAGACAAAATATTTCAATGTGTTTAAAGTATGCAGGTATAGAATATAATTCACATTATGGAAAGCAGAAGCAATAGTTTTGACGTAATCGTGGTAGGCGCGGGGCATGCAGGGATTGAGGCTTCTCTTGCGCCGGCGAAGATGGGACTAAACGTCGCCGTTATCACGATTAATTTGGACAATATAGGGCAGATGTCCTGCAATCCCGCTATTGGCGGCCTTGCAAAGGGGCATCTCGTGCGCGAAATCGACGCGCTCGGCGGCGAGATGGGAAAGGCAATAGATAAAACAGGCATTCAGTTCAGAACCCTTAACACTAAAAAAGGCCCCGCTGTCAGGTCGTCCCGGGCGCAAGCCGATATGTTCCGCTATAAAACCTATATGAAAAAAGCTTTAGAATCTGCGGAAAATTTAACGATAATTCAATCTATGGTCGATTCGCTGATTGTGAAAAACGGAAAAGCCGCAGGAGTAGTTTTGTGGACGGGCGAAGAACTGTATGCGGGCGCCGTTATATTAACCACCGGAACTTTTTTAAGAGGGCTTGTACATATAGGTCTTTTTAATTATAATGCCGGAAGAGCCGGCGATTTTGCCTCTAATAAACTTTCTTTAAGCCTCTTGGAAAACGGTCTTGAAATCGGCAGGCTTAAAACCGGAACGACCCCAAGATTAGACGGCAGAACTATCGATTTTTCCGAGCTTGAAGAGCAGAAAGGAGAAGACGATTTTATTCCGTTTTCTATAGCTGATAAAAACATAACCAACGAAATAAGCTGCTATATTACATATACAAATAAAAATACGCATAATATAATTTTAAACGATCTGGACAAGTCCCCGTTATACTGCGGAGTCATTAAAGGAGTAGGTCCGAGATACTGTCCTTCCATAGAAGATAAAGTAGTAAGGTTTAAAGATAAAGAAAGGCACCAGATATTTTTGGAAAGGGAAAGCCTTGACTCTGTAGAGTTCTATCCTAACGGACTTTCTACCAGTTTGCCTTTAGATACTCAGCTTAAATTTTTAAGAAGCATTAAAGGTCTTGAAAAAGTAAAAATAATGAGGCCGGGTTATGCCATAGAATACGATTATGTTTTACCCGACCAGCTCAGACATTCTTTGGAAACTAAAAAAATAGACGGTCTTTTTTTAGCGGGGCAGATTAACGGCACTTCGGGTTATGAAGAAGCCGCGGCTCAGGGAATTATTGCAGGAATTAACGCCGCGTTGAAGCTAAAAGGAGAAAAACCTTTAATCTTAAGAAGGGACGAGGCATATATCGGCGTTTTAATCGACGATTTAATAACGCTTGGAACTTCGGAACCTTATAGAATGTTTACGTCACGCGCAGAATACAGGCTTTTGTTAAGGGAAGACAATGCGGATTTCAGGCTGTGCGAATTTGGGAAAATGGTTGGACTGCTTGACGAAGAAAGATATTTTATATATAAAGAAAAACTTGCAGGATTCAATGAGTTAATTTTATTTTTAAAAACTTACGAAAAAGGCAAGTACTACGACCTGTTAAAACGCCCCGATTTTTATCTTGAAAATATTGCGCCGGATTTGGATAAAGAAGCAAAACAATCCGATAAAGATATTATCAATAGAGTACAGCTTTTTGTTAAATACGAGGGTTATATTGCAAGGCAGAAAGAAGAAATATACAGGTTAAAAAAATTTGACGATTTTAAACTTGAAAGCGATATGGATTTTAACGAAATACCCGGATTATCTCTTGAAGTCGTTGAAAAGCTTAATAAAATCAAGCCGCAAACTATTGCCGAAGCAAGCCGGATTTCCGGCATAACTCCTGCGGCGGTAAGTATTTTGTTAATGAGATGCCGCAAATAAAAATTAAATTAAAAAATTAAATGTGTTTCACGTGAAACGCGCATTTAATTTTTCCTTGACATATTTTTTTTTAAATAGCATACTTATCTTATATTATGTAAAAAATAAATTAATTAAATTAATTAAACACAAAGGGGGGCTATTTATGCGAAGTGAACCCGACAGTAGCGATTATTGTTTGAATTCAAAAAAAATCGAAAATAGCTTTAATATTTCATTAGCCTCAGAGTGTTTATTTAATTTTAACTTTCCTTTATAAATTTTGTAATATTAATATTTATCTCTTTCTAATGAATGGTTAAAGCTGTTTATTAAGAAGGAGACTAAATATGAAAAATGATTACAAAGACAAACTTGACAATCTTCCCGTAGATATAAAGCTTAGAGCCGCAGACAGACTTAAAATCCATCTTATGAGGCAAAAATACGGGTATTTTTCCCGCCTGTGCCTTTTAATGGCGCTTATAGGTCCGGGAATACTTGTTATGATTGCAGATAACGATGCCGGCGGAGTTATGACTTATGCGCAGACGGGCTCTATATTCGGAATCGGCTTTTTTATTCCCTTTATGATAATAATGCTGCCGGTGGCGTATATAGTCCAGGAGATGACCGTAAGGCTCGGCGCCGTGACGCACAGAGGACATGCGGAAATGATATGGAAAAGATACGGCAAGTTCTGGGGAGCTTTTTCCTTAATCGACCTTGTCATCGCAAACATATTGACGCTAATAACGGAGTTTATAGGCATAACCATAGGCATGCGCGTTTTTGGAGTTCCGCCCCTTATTTCTTCGATAGCGGCCGTTCTTATTATAGCTTCTATTCAGCTTTTTTTGCGCTATTTCGCATGGGAGTGGATTAGTTTAAGCATAGCCGCGTTTAACTTGGTATTCGTTCCGTTAGTTTTTTTTGTTCCGCATTTGCACTGGGGAGCGGTTGCAAGAAGTTTTGGGACTTGGCATATACCGGGAGGCGTAAATTCGCTTTTTATATACGTAGTACTTGCAAACTTAGGCACTACGATAGCTCCATGGATGCTTTTTTTTCAGCAGTCGTCGGTCGTAGATAAAGGTCTTACGGTTAAAGATATAAGGGACGGTCAGTTCGACACATTTATAGGTTCCGTATTTATGGTAATAGTCGCAATAGCCATTATACTTATTACGGCTGGAACCGTTTACGGTATGACCCATACGCCTAATTTAGACATACAAACCATTCTTTCGGCAATCTCTTCAAAAATGGGACCCCTTGCCATGAGGCTTTTTGCTCTTGGACTCATAGAAGCCGGTCTTATTGCGGCTATAGCTATATCCGCAAGTACTTCCTGGGCTATGGGTGAAGCATTCGGCTGGCCTAAGAGTATTAATATTCCGCCGCTTCAGGGCTGGAAGTTTTACCTTCCCGGAGTAATAAGCCTGTTAATAGCCGGCAGCGCAGTTTTAATTCCCAATGCGCCTTTAGGCTTTTTAAATTTAACGGTTCAAGTGGTTGCTACTATCTTTATGCCTGCGGCGATGATGTTTTTGCTGCTTCTTTTAAACGATAATGAGATAATGGGCGAGCATATAAATAAACCGTGGCAGAATGTATCGGCGTTCACTATAGTCGGATTTTTGATAATTATGAACTTTATGTACGGTTTAACGGTAGTATTTCCGCATTTATTGGGTTAATAAATAAATCGATATAATTAAGCTTTAACGGCAAGGGGTGCAATATGAAAAAGAATAATAAAACTTCAAAAGAAGTAAATCTTGACGAAGACTGGGAAGATTTTATAAAAGAAGAAGGGTTAATAGATTATAATAAAATACCGGTGCAAAAAGCCGAAATAAAAGGATGGGTTCAAATCGCCTTCTGGTTTTTAAGAATTTATATAGTGGTTATGATTATAATGGTAATTATCGGGTTTTCAAGAATTCATTAAAAAAGGTAACAGTGTTCACATTATGGAAATAAAATATTCGGTATGTCCTCACGACTGCCCCGATACATGCGCTTTAAAAGTGGAAATTGAGGACGGCAAAATCGTAAAAGTGGCGGGCGACCCGTCGCATCCCGTAACAAAAGGAGTTATTTGCGAAAAAGTAAGGGCTTATCCTGAGCGCATTTACGGAAACCGCATACTTTATCCGATGCTAAGGACGGGGAAAAAGGGGAGCGGCCGGTTTGGAAGAATAAGCTGGGACAGCGCGGTAAATGAAATTGCTATGCGCTGGTTAAAGCTCATAGATAAGTATGGTTATGAAAGCATTATGCCTTATTCTTACGGCGGAACGGAAGGAATAATCAACAAATCAAGCATGGACAGACGTCTTTTTAATAAAATAGGCGCCACGTCCCTTGACCGCACTATTTGTTCAGCGGCGGGAAGTCTGGGGTACCAGTTGGCTTACGGAGAATCTAAAGGAGTAAATCCCTTAGATTCGGTTAATTCTAAATTGATAATATTCTGGGGAATAAACGCTTTAGAAACAAATATGCATCAGGCCGTTTTAGCTGATGCCGCGCGCAAAAACGGCGCTAAAATTATAGCCATAGACGTTCACCGCAATAAAACGGCAAAATGGGCTGACGATTTTTATATGCT
The DNA here is from genome assembly GCA_027318865.1 of bacterium. GTDB lineage: Bacteria > SZUA-79 > SZUA-79 > Acidulodesulfobacterales > Acidulodesulfobacteraceae > Acidulodesulfobacterium_A. Next base: position 28,575 of record DAHVOJ010000017.1, read on the forward strand.
CCTGCCGGGTTCGGACGGCGCGCTTGCTCTGGGCATTGCCCATATTATATTAAGAGATAATTTAGAAAATAAGGCATTTTTAGAAAAATATTCTTTCGGATTCGACGAATTTTGCAAAAAGGCGGCGGAATATCCGCCCGATAAAGTCGCGGACATTACCGGTCTTTCAAAAGAGCGCATAGAGTATTTAGCAAAACTTTACGCAGAAACGAAGCAGTCTTTCTTAAGAATAGGAAACGGTCTTCAGCACCATAAAAACGGCGGGATAAATACATGGCTGATTTCTTTACTGCCGGCTTTAACGGGGGCATGGTCGGATAAAGGCGGAGGGGCGCTAAAATCTAATTCCGGATATTTCCCCTTAAACGAACAAGCCTTAAAAAGGCCGGATTTAATGAAAAATGCAAGCAGAACGGTAAATATGGTTCAGCTTGGAAAAGTTTTATGCGAACTTGACCCGCCTATAATGTCCTTATATGTTTATAACAGCAATCCCGCGGTCGTAGCCCCCAACCAGAACTATGTAATCAAAGGACTTGCAAGGGAAGATTTGTTTACCGTAGTTCACGAACAGACTATGACCGATACGGCAAAATGGGCGGATATTATACTTCCCGCAACTACTAGTTTTGAGCATGCGGACCTTTACGTAAGCTACTGGCATACTTTTATTCAGTGGGCTGATCCGGTAATACCGACAATAGGAGAGGCAAAGCCTAATATAGAAGTATTTAAACTTATTGCCGGCGCTCTAGGTTTTAACGACGAATGTTTTTTAGATACCGAAGAAGATATCGCGCGCCAGGCTCTCGACATTCCCTACTGGAAAGAAAGAGGGATAACTTTTGAAAGGTTAAAAAAAGAAAGGTTTATTAAAATAGATACCGGAGACTATCCATTTAAATTCGATAAACTTAATACTCTTTCAGGCAAAATCGAGTTTAAAAGCCGAAAAGTTTCGGCATACGGACTTTCCGAAATACCACAATATAATCCTATAAAAGATTGTATATTTAACGGCGGTAATGAAAACGGCGTCTCTCTGCCGAAACCGGATTTCCCCTTAATCTTCGTCAGTCCGCCGAACCACTTTTTTTTAAATTCGTCTTTTGCCGGCGTTACTTCTTTAAAAGCAAAAGCTATCGAGCCTTTTTTAGAAATTAATCCTGAAGACGCCGAAGCCAGAGGAATTAAAGACGGAGATTTAGTCAGGGTAGAAAACGGGCGGGGCGGGTTGTCTATAAAAGCTAAAGTCGTAAATTCCGTTCTGCCCGGAGTCATCGTTTCAGCGGGTTTATGGTGGAAAGACGATTACGTGAACGGTTCGGGAGTAAACGCTTTGACTCCCGACGATTTATCGGATATAGGCGGCGGCGCTACCTTTTTTTCCTCGCAAGTCGAAGTTAAAAAAATCTAAAAAATGTTCTAAAAAATGTTCTTGCTATTTTTTAAGCATTTGCTATAATTAAAAAGTTTTGACTCTAAATCATACAATACGGAGGATTAAGTTTTGATATTAAATGGATAACCTTAAACATAAAGGGATATTCAGGTATTTTTTTAATTTTCTGACTATTTTATCTGCCGCGTTTTTTACGGTTTTAAGCATATACTATTTTAAAAGCGAATTTATCTTACAATCCTCTTTTATAAATTTTTCTTTCAAATTTGACGCTCTTTCCCTATTTTTCGTAATATTCATATCTTCTATTTCCCTGTTTATTTCTATTTTTTCTATAAAATACGGGGATAAATACGACGATAAACCTTCCCTGTTTATATATTCTTTTTTATTTATAATATCTATGCTTATTCTCGTTATAAGCAACGATATGCTGACTTTTTTGATTTTTTGGGAATCGATGTCCATTTTTTCTTTTCTTTTGGTTATTTACGAAGGAAACGAAGAATCCAGAAAAGCAGGTTTTTTATACTTTTTAATGACGCATATAGGCACCATTCTTATAACCGCCGCTTTTATAATGCTTTATTTAAAAACGTCGTCTTTTTCTTTCGATTATTATAAGAGCGCAGCGGGAATTATAATACTGGCGGCGGCAATAACGGGATTTTCGATTAAAGCCGGCATAATGCCGTTTCACACATGGCTGCCTTACGCCCATCCGGTTGCGCCCGCCAATATATCGGCAGTTATGTCCGGCGTTATGGTTAATATGGCTATTTACGGTATTTTAAAATTTTTATTCGTTTTCAGTCCGGGGTCTAACTCGTTTCTTGGAATCGTACTTCTTGTTATAGGCGCTTTGTCCGCTCTTTTGGGGATTATGTACGCAATGGCGCAGAAAGATATTAAAAAACTGCTTGCGTTTTCCACTATAGAAAATATGGGAATAATTTTTATGGGAATCGGCATATCGTACTGGGCGCGTGTAGAAAATTTTAAATCGCTGGAGTATCTTGCAATGCTCGCAGTTTTGCTTCATGTCGTTAATCACGGCTTAAGCAAAAGTTCGCTTTTTATGGGTTCGGGCTTGATAGACAAATATACGCATACGAGAAATATGGAAAAACTCGGCGGACTTTCAAAAAAAATGGGGCAGTTGTCGGTCCTGTTTCTTATCGGCATAATGTCCATTTCCGCCATGCCGCCCTTAAACGGTTTTTTAAGCGAGTGGTATTTATATATTTCGCTTATTGGTTCGGTTTTTACCGGAAATCTGTATATGGTTTATTTTTCGATAATAGCCATAGCGCTTCTGTCTCTTGCCGGAGCCGCCGCAGGCGCCGCTTTTACAAAATTATTCGGAATAACTTTTCTTGGGAAACCGAGGACGGCTAATGCCGAAAATGCAAAAAAATCGCATATTATCGAAAGAATAGGAATTGCCATACCCGTTCTTTTGTGTATTTATATAGGCGTTTATCCTTATCAAATAATATC
>DAHVOJ010000018.1 GCA_027318865.1 bacterium
TTTCTTTTTGTTTTTCTGAAAGTTCATTTTCCTGCATTTTTAGAATATTTCTTTTGATATCTTTAATTCGTTCATGAAGTCTTATTAAATTGCTTTTTTTAATGCTGGAAATTTCTATCATGTCTATATCCGGCGAACTTATTGCTTTACTGCTTTTACTGAAAATTATATCAAATTCTATGATATTTTCTGCTATATTTTCGGTTATAGGCGTAAAGATATCATCATCATCATCCGGAGTTTTTGTCATATTTTTATTGTTGATTGTATCTTCTTTTTCTTGTTCCAGATAATTTATTTTTTGATTAAATTTTTCGTATTGTGATGCCGTTATATTGTTTCCTATAGGTAAAACTATAATTTTAATATCGTTAATTATTATCAGAGCTTTTTTCGAATAATCAATGGCATAAAATAAATCTAAAACATCTTCTATTTTTTGTAACAATTTAACGCGATATTTAGATTTTTCTTGAAAATAAGGAAATTGAAAATCTTTTTCGGCAGATGCTATTGTTTTATAAAGAGCTTTCTTTAATACATAGCCTTCCGGATTGTCATTTTTTTCGGTAAATTCTTCGATTAATTTTTTATTGATTAATTCTATTTCGTTGTCGAATTCATACCAATATCTGCCACCAAAATCAAAATGAAAAAATAAGTCGGCGGGCGGAGAAGTATTTTTTGCCGTCAATGTTTCTAAATATTCTTTGTTTAATAGTAATTGTTTAAAATTTTCTTTTTTTAAGCATTCTGCAATTGCAGATTTATATTGGATAATATTTTCAATATATTCTATATTAATTTCAAATTCTTTACGGAAAGAACTAATTAAATTACTTTCTTCTTTATATTGTTTTTGAATACTTTGGAAATCTTCTTCGCCGCGATAAAATGAACTTTTTTGGTAGGCTTTTTGTTTATTTGATGTATCTCCTAAGCGATAATAGCCGCCTTCTTTTTCTTTTTGATAAGAATAATAAATATCACCGAAAATATATTTTACCAATCCGTCTGAATCCGATGTTTTGTATGTTAAATAAAATAGTTTATTTTCTATAATATTTTCGTCTATTATTTCATGAAGTTTATCAAAATCAAAACTTAAAGAATTATCGTTAATAATGTTTACGGGCAGCGATAAAATTAATGCCTTTCTTTTATTATCCAGTTTAAATTGTTTAATATAGCGATAATTTTTAAAAGATGTTTCTGATTTACGAAACGCATTTCCAATTTTTAAAACCGTTTCAAGCATAAATCTCCTTTAATATTATCTAAGTTCAACCTATTTTTTTATTGCTCCAATATATCCAAATTAATAATCTCCGCACCCTTTAACCATTCCGCATCCTATGCTTCCTTTCTCTCCAAATCCCGCTTCATATCCTATTCCTATAATCTCTGGATTGCCGGTTACTTCAAAAGGCGCCATAAATCCGATAATTTCAGTGTTTTTAAAATTTATTTTTTTCGTAATTTTTCCGCTTTTTTTGTTCATATAATCGTTATCTATAGTGATTTTAAATTTAAGCATGTCTTGATTTTCGTAAATGTTGTCGGAGTTTTTAATATAGCCGTCGGGTTCTTTTCCGTAAACCAACCGATATTTTTTTACCAAATTTTGTTCTACAGCTTTTGAAAATCCGTCTTCCCATGGGCGGATATAATGACATCCTAATTTTATGCCGCCGTCGAAAATATCATCGATATCTTCGTCGGTATTTGTATCGTTATTAGAATTTATAATAAAACTGTTAAGTTTGGTTTTTTCGGCTGCGGTCTTTTTATCGTATATTTTGCTTATAGTTATAGGGGAAAGGCAAGTAAAACGCATAGTGTCTTTAAATTCGGGTTGAGCGACGGTTTCTACATGTTCTATTAAAAATCTCGCGCACGTCCGATTATTTCCTAAATCAATAATCTGTCCCTGCGTAAATGCTCCAGTAATCAAATGCTGTAAAAAAACTTCGAGAGGCGACGATATCTCCCATTTAATCGGCGCATTTTCGAATATAATTTTATCCGATTTTATTCTATATTTTTTGCCGCTTAGCATAGAATAGGTAAAAAGTTTAAACCCCTTTTTGCTTTTTTTCGTTTGGTATCCATGGTTGTGGAGAAATGAAGAGTAATCTTTGGAAGATAAAAAAATGAATCTATAAATAAGGCTTGTAAGATAGTAATTATAATTAATCGGAAGGACGGCCGTTTTGTCTACCGGTTTTAAAGTGAGTCTGATTCTCATTTTCAGCCTCTTTTGACATTTTATTAAAAATAAAATAATTATATTTTAAATTTTAATAAAGATTTAATTTTATTTCAAGTAGATAATTTATATTAAAATTTTGAAATAAATTTATTAATTGCGGGTTAATGATAATTTATAAGTTTATGCGCCTTTCGTTATAATTTCCGCCGCTTCCATTAAATCTTTAACGTAGAAATCGGGGACGACGTTTTCGTCGTGTTCATACATAGAGTTTTGTATATAGAAAGATTTTAAGCCGGAATTTTTCGCAAGCATTATATCGCTGTCTTTGTCGCCTATCATAAATGATTTGTCGGTATCTATATTGAACTTTTCCACGCTTTTAAGAACCATTCCGGTTTCTGGTTTTCTGCAAGAACATTTTATATTATAGGGTTCGACGGTGCCTTTTTCGTGGTGGGGGCAGAAATATAAATCGTCGATTATAATTCCGTTATTTTCGTATATTTTACTGAGTTTTTCATGAACCGCCGCCAAATCTTCCATACTAAAAAATCCCTTTGCTATGCCCGCCTGATTGGTTACTATTATAAGAAGAAACCCCGCGGCTTTTAAAATTTTCAAGGCTTCAATAGAATTAGGCATTATAATTATATCTTCCGGATTTTTTAAATACCCTACATCCTCAATTAATACGCCGTCTCTGTCTAAAAAAACGCATTTGTTATTTGTATTAAATCCTATATTAAACTTTTTTTCTTCATTTTCAAGTATTCTACTCAATAGTTTTAATACCTCTTGCTTTTATTCTATGAATGTTTTTATTGCATGACGGTAAAATCCATATAACGGATAACGGTGTGCCGCCTGTTTCTTTGTTATATTTTATGTATATTTTATCATATTTTTGGAATTATAATAAAATTATTCGCCGTCCGGCCTGGTTTTCCACCGGTTGTGTATCCAAAACCACTGTTCGGGATATTGTTTTATTATGTCTTCTATTTTTTCGTTAAACAGTTTCAGTATATTCATGGTATCGGTCTTTCTGTCGCTGGTATATTTTATATCGAGCGGAGGCTCTATTATGAGGCGGTGTTTTGAGTAATTTCCGTCCTTTCCTTTAATCCTTACGATAAAAGCAGGAACTACGGGAAGTTTGGTTTTTGCGGCGATGTTTGCCATACCGGGCATAGTACAGGCTTTAACGCCGAAAAAATCGACGAAAACGCCTATGCGCTTAGAAGCATTTTCGTCCGGCAGAAATCCGACGATTTCTTTTTCATTCAACGCCGAAATTATATTTTTTACGGCGTTTTCCCTGTTATAGATAACTTTGTTCCCCGAAGCCGTTCTTAGATCGTATAAAATTTTTTCTATATAGGGATTGTCAAGCGGTCTTGCAAGCACGTTGCCTTTATAACCTTTAAGCCCGAATGTTTTTGCAAGAAGTTCCCAGTTGCCGAAATGAGCGGTAAGCAAGAGAATTCCCTGCCCTCCGTAAATGTTTTTTATTTGGTCGAAATCGTATTCTACAAAATCGTCGATATTGCTTTCTTTATATTTATTTAGCCTGAAAATTTCGACGAAAACCATGCCTAGATTTTTATAAAATTTTATCGCTATATCACTCAATTCATTTTCGGTTTTAGTCGGAAATGCGATTTTTAGGTTATTTAGGGTATGTTTTCTGTGCTTTTTATCGATTTTATAAAATAACAGCCCTAAAAATCTGCCAATTTTTAAAGACAGATCCTGCGGCAATATATTCAAAAAAGCATAAAAAGAATATACTAAAACGTATTCCGAATATGCAAGAGCTTTATTTTTTTTCATAATTTTAATTTTATCTATATTTTTTTATAAATATCGTAAATATGTTCATAAAAATTTCCGTCTATTATGATATCGAAGTCTAAGTAATAAATTTTATCGAATGCCTTATTATATAATTCGTATATATATGCGTCGGACGTATGGGAAACAGGCAAATTCGCTCGCGATGCTTCGCTAAACTTTTTAAACCGCTTTAACTTTACGTAATCCTTTAAAGTCGTAACGGCTATATATTTATCGTCGGAATTAAGTATGTTCGTTATTTCTTTAAAATCGGTTTCGGCGTATTCGTAATGGTCGGCAAATTCCATTTTGTAATCCGCAGGCGCGCCGCAGTCGTTCAAATTTTCGTAAAAATAATCCGAATTGCCTATTGCGCATACGGATAGGATTTTGCCGCCTTTAGATTTAAATGATTTTAAATCTTCTATAGATATAACGTTTTTTTGAGATATAAGTTTATTCGGTTTATAGTAAGAATAAAATACCGGACAATTTTTATTGTATCTTTTTAATTTATTTTCGATTTTTGCTTTAAAAGACGATTGATTTTCCAAAAGCTCCGGCCTGCATTTGTTTATAACTGCGATATCGGCATATTTTAAAGCGCTAAGCGGTTCCCTTAGAATTCCTGCGGGGATTACGTCCTGTATGAATATATCTACGCTTGCGTCTATTATAATTATGTTAATATCTTTTTTAATGTTTAACGCCGTGAAACCGTCGTCCAGAATGGCGATTCTTTTATTTCCGCCTAATTCGTCGTGGACGTCTTTGTATGCGCATTCATATGTTATATCTATTGCCTCTGTTTTTGATTCGGGCGTTTCATCAGGAATAATTTCGTTATTTTCGGCTTGCGAGGTATCTAAATTCCATTCCATTTCCGCAAGGTTGTAATATATTTCGTCGTTGTTAAGGCAGGCTCTAGCAGCCTTAAGCCTGTTTTTAGACACGACGACCGGAATATCTATTTTTTTTGATTTAAATTTTTCGACTAAAAGAAGGACTTCGTCCGGCAATTTATTTCTTGATTCGGGAATTTCATATTCCCATGCGGCTATATAGACTTTTTTTTTAAGCGCCCTTTATATCCGCGGGTTATAATGCAGGGTTTTAATCCTTTTTCGTATAAATATTCGGCTAAATTATAAGAGAACGGGGTTTTTCCAGAGCCGCCCATGTTTATATTGCCGAAACTAACTGTAAATATGCCGGAGTTTTTTGCTTTTGCGCCGCTTATACCTCTTTTTATTTGAGAAAACAGGATAACTAGAAAAGATAACGGAAAAAGCGGAAGTTTTGCAAAAAATTTAAATAATTCGCCGCGCTTTTTTTTATTCGTCAAGAAAATCAGGATATATTTGTCAAATTTCATTTTAAAATTTATTCATACCGTTTTTTTTGTTTGATTTTTATTTTTATATCGAAGCCGCCGATTCTTTTATCCTGTTTAATCCTTTTATTATAACGTCTAATCCGGTAGCAAAAGATAATCTTATGAAATTATCGTTTCCGAATTCTACGCCTGGGACAGCCGCAACGAGATATTTATCCAAAAGATAATCGCAATATTCTGAAGAAGAATTTATCGTTTCGCCGTTTGAGTTTTTTAATTTTCCGAATACTTTTGAAATATCTACGAAAAGATAAAAAGCGCCGTCGGGTTTTACGGGAGCCATGCTTTTTACGTTTTTTTCAAAAAAATCGAGCATATAATCCCTTCTTTTTTGAAATTCGCCGCGCATCATATCAGTGAATTCGTATCCGCCCTTTAACGCCGCAAGTGCGCCGTATTGGGCAAATGTAGTAGGATTAGAAGTACTCTGCGATTGTATATTGTTCATTGCCGCTATTAAATCCCTTGGCCCCGCCGTATAGCCTATCCTAAAGCCGGTCATTGAATAAGTTTTAGATACGGCGTTGACGGCTATGGTATATTCTTTCATAGATTTGTCCGCAATTAAAACGTTAAAAAACTTTTTGCCGTCGAATATTATTTTTTCGTATATATCGTCGGTTATAATATATATCCCTTGTTTTTTAGCAAAATCTGCGACTTCTATTATATCCTTTTCGTCCATCATTACGCCGGTGGGGTTTGACGGACTGTTGATTATGACGCCTCTTGTTTTGGCGGTTATTCTGTTTTTAAATATTTCAAGGTTAAATTTAAAACCGTTTTTTGAAGTATCCGCAATTACCGGTACGCCGCCGGAAAGTTTTATAATTTCGGTGTATGAAACCCAGTAAGGAGAAGGAACTATAATTTCGTCTCCGTCGTTCAGCATAGCCGAAAAAAGATTGTATAAGGAATGTTTGCCGCCGCAGGATACTATTATTTCCGAGTTTTCATATTTTACGCCGTAATCCGCCGAAAATTTTTCGGCAATGGCGGTTTTCAGCTCGTCTATGCCGGAAACCGGAGTGTATTTGGTTTGTCCTTTGTCGAGCGCATCTTTTACCGCTTTTTTTATATAGTCCGGCGTGTCGAAATCCGGTTCGCCCGCGCCGAAGCCTACGACGTTTTTCCCTTCGCTTTTTAGTTTTTTGGTTTTAGCCGTAATGGCAAGAGTAGCCGACGGCTTAATTAAAGAAGCTCTACATGAGAGTTTCATCATTTTCTCCTTTCGCGTAAATTTTTGAAAGCTCTTCGGCTATCGCCGGAGGTACCATGCTTGAAACGTCTCCTCCGAGTCTGGAAATTTCCTTAACTATGGTGGAACTTAAAAAAGAATACTTTTCGGCGGTCATCATAAATATGGTTTCGATATCCGAATTAAGCGTCCTGTTGGTAGTAGCAAGCTGAAGCTCGTATTCGAAATCGGAAACAGCCCTTAAGCCTCTTATTATAACTTTTGCATCGATGCTTTCCACGTATTTTACTAAAAGCCCTTTTAAACCAATTACCGCGACTCTGTCCGAATCAATCTCCCTATCGTCTTTTATAGTCCCGTTTATCAGCTCTATGCGTTTAGGCTGCGGAAAAAGATATGGTTTTTTTTTATTGCATGCTACGGCGACTATAACCTTGTCGAATACGTTAAGGCTTCTCTTTAAAACGTCTAAATGACCGTATGTTACCGGGTCAAACGAACCCGGATAAACGGCTGTTTTGTATTTAATCGAATCTGACATAAGGTTTATTTTGCCATAAAACCGATAAAATTGCAATTGTAGAATTTTGTTGCGGAATTTTATTTGCTTTATTTTTAAAAATTTGATAAACTCAAAAAATCTATTTTAATTATTATTTAATTATATAAAATATTTAAAATTAAAACTTTAAGTTAAGGAGCCAACTATTTTATGGCAAATCATAAATCTGCGGAAAAAAGAGCAAGGCAGACGAAAAAAAGAACTGAGCGCAATACCGGCAGTTTATCGAAAATGAAGACGGGAATTAAAAAATTTAAAGCCGCCGTAACCGAAAACGATAAGGGGAAAGCCGTTTCGCTTTTCAACGCAAACGTGTCTTATATTATGCAGTTAGCCGCAAAAAAAATAATACACGGGAATAACGCGTCAAGAAAAGTTTCGGCGCTTGCTAAACTTAAGAATACTATTATAAACGACTGAGCTTAAAGATAAATTCCTCGAAAATCAAATCCGGCGGATACGACGTCGTCTTAAGTTTTAAGTCGGCGTTTTCTAAAAGTTTTACCGTTTTTTTTAATTCCTGAATCTTAAAGGACGACAGGCGTTTTATAAATTTATTTTTAAGAAAGGGCAGTACGGAGTTTGTAATCAAAATAGTTTCAAGGTTTATACCCGAACGGTCCTGCATCTTTGCCCTGTGGAGCTTCCTTATCTCACCGTAAAGTATAGATATAATTTTTATCGGTTCTTCTCCGTCTCCGTAAAGGACGTTAAACATAGAAAACGCCGCTTTTAAATCCCGGTCTAAAATCTTGTCCGTTAAATCGAATACGCTAAATTTTTTTGAAAAAGATATTAGCGGTTTTATTCTGTCGACCGATATTTCAGTTTTAGCTTCCGCTTTTGCGCCGCCCGTATTAATTCCCGATGCTATTTTATCTAATTCGGAATCGATATTAAGGATGTTGTTTCCGGTATAACGCATTATATAGTATGCAGATTCGTCGGAAAGTTTCAATCCTTTTTCCTTTGCTAAATTTTTTATATAAGACGGTATTTCGTTATCATACAGCAGTCTGATTTTATGAAACTTGAAATAATCTTTATTTTTTAATTCTTTGAAAAATTTCCAATTTTCGTTTACTTTAGTTCCGCTATAATAAAAAATAACGATAGTGGAAGGCGACGGAGATTTTATATATACAATCATATTCTCGTCGTTAAGGAATGAATCGTCTACATCTTCTATCTGAACAATTCTTTTTTCGGCAAATGCCGGATAACTTTCCGCAATATTTAAAAATTCAGGCAAAGATGGAGATATCAGCTTGTCGTAATTAAAATCATACTGGTCTTTAGCGAGAGTTCCCGATTTTATCTTCTCTATTTCCTTATTAATCCTGAAATTATCTTCCCCGAAAAAAAAATATATTAAAACTTCGTTTTTCATATTATAATTTTATAATAAAAATTTTTTTTTTAAAAGTATTTGGTTTTTATAGGTTGACATTTTTAATATATTTTATTAATATATTTTATTATGATAATGTTTTTAACGATTTTATTAATAGTCTCGGCCGTGTTTTTGGTCATAGTTATCCTTATGCAGCAGGGCAAAGGACAGGAAATGGGCGCAGTTTTCGGCGGAAGTTCTCAGACGATTTTCGGAGCGTCCGGAGCCGGTAATTTTTTAACTAAAGCGACCGCCGTAATAGCCGTAATTTTTATGGCTTCGGCTTTTTTTATATCTTATATTTCCGCTCAGAAAGAAAAAGGGATCCATATTCCTTCAAAATATACCGCCGCAAAAACGGTAAAATCTTCTATGCCGCCCTCCCATGCGCCGGTTAAAAATAAGTCGGAAAAAGCCCCTATTAAAACCAATACAAAATAATTAAAATAGCAAAATAAAAATTATTTATTATGTTGCCGAAGTGGTGGAACTGGTAGACACACCATCTTAAGGGGGTGGCGGACAAAATCCGTGCCGGTTCGATTCCGGCCTTCGGCACCACCTATTCTATTTCTTCAAACATTTCTTATGCCGGCATTTTTTTAGACATTAAAAGCGTAAATTCCCTCAAAAAAGCCGTATTGTAAAGTTCGGAGTTTTGCTCCATAAGATTTAATGCGTCCTCCACGTTCAATTTAACTTTGTAAGGTCTGTTTCTGGTGAGAGAATCAAATCTGTTTGTTATGATTATTATTTTGCCGTACGTTGAAATATCTTCTTCCGTTTTACCGGAAGGATAACCTGTTCCGTCGGAAGCTTCGTGGTGTTCAAGGACGCCGTCTATTATATTTATATTATCTATGCGGTTGACCGTTAAAATGTCTTTAGAATATATGGGATGCTTGCGGATTTCTTCAACTTCTTTTTCCGATAAGCCGTTTTTCGATAATAGTTCCTTCGGTATTTTTAATTTCCCGATATCGTGCGTTAACCCTGAGAGGCCTATTTCGTAAAGAGATATTTTGTTTGAAAAGCCTAATCTGTTTGCTAAAGCCATTGCGTATATGCTTACGTTCATTCCGTGTCCTACTTCGTTATAATCGTAACTTGAAAGATTAAGCAGATTCATAAAAGCAAATTCGCTCATCAATAAATATTCTACCGTCGTTTCAATAGATTTTTTAATAATTTCCTGATTGTCTTTAAGATTTCCGGTAGTGATAACGTATTCGGCGTAAATTTTTGAATACATATAAATTTTTACGGCTTTTTCTTCAAAATTAAGATGCGGCGATTTAACGATAGAATCTATATGCTCAAGAATATCGTTATCATATTTTTCCTTGTCTTTAGATTCTATATAAAGATTATTTATTCCGTTATTTTTGAGCCTGAGCGCATCGCTTTGCGAAAAAATTAACGCTTTAGACCTGTATAAAATAAAATTCTCTCCCGATTTCAAATATAGAGGATAATCGGAATTTTTTCCGAAAATCAAACTTTCGATTATTATAGGCGTATATTCGGCTTTTTCCATTTTTTATTTATCAATTCTTAAACAATTTCAGATTTTAACCCCTTTTTCTTAACGCCTTTCATAAATTCTTCAGCCTGTCTTTTTTCTCCGACTATCGTCCCGTAGTGCATAGGTATCGACGTATCGGCTTTAATCTTTAAGGCGGCTTCTATGGCTTCTTTCGGAGTCATAACATATGTTCCGCTTACCGGAATAAACAAAAGGTCTATTTTTTCGTTTTCGAGGCTGTTCATTTCGGGTATATGGTCCGTATCCCCCGTGTGATATATTTTGACCCCCTTAAAAGTAACGATAAAGCCGAGTTTTTTGTCTTCTTTCGGATGATAAACTTTCCCCGGCTCCTTGAATTTATTAATGTTATAAGCGGGAACGCCCTTTATATGCAAATCTTTAAAATCGATAGAGTCTCCCGGGCGGATAACCACGATTTTATTATCGTATAATCCGTCTATTTCGTCTTTCGTCATTTCGTTCATAAATAAAACGGTTGAATTTTTGATAATCTTATGTATATCGTCGGGGGAGAAATGGTCGAAGTGTTCATGGGATACGAAAATGTAATCCGCTTTAGGTTCGTCGCCGTGCAATTTAAAAGGGTCAAAATATATGTTTATATCGCCGCCTTTTACCAAAAAACTGTCATGGCAGAATCTTTTTATTTCAAGTCCTTTGTAGCTAAACATAAAAACCTCCTGATATATTTAAATTATTTACTATTTTTATTATAATTTTATCACAATTTTTGTAAATTTGTTATAAAACTATAATATTTTTATATATCGAGATATAGTTAATACGATTATTTAGTTGTAAATAGAAATATATGTTGTAATTATATGCGGTTGTTGTATATAATAATAAACAAAACTTGAAGGCAAAGAGCCGATTGGAATAAGGTGAAATAACGCTTAATATCAGGAGAAAATTATGGCAAATTTAAGAATTGCGATTAACGGGTTCGGAAGAATAGGCAGAAATGTTTTCAGAGTATTTCAAAATATGATTGCCAAGGGAGGGCAGATTGAAATTGTTGCGATTAACGACATTACAAACCCCCAGGTGCTTGCCCATCTTCTTAAATACGATTCGGTTCACGGCAAGGCGCCTTTTTACGTCGGTTACGATATAGACCACATAATTGCCGACGACAGGGAGACTTTAATTACGGCAATAAAAGACCCCTCGGAACTTTTATGGAAGCACCTTGGCGTAGATTTAGTCATTGAATCCACCGGACTTTTTACTAAAAGAAACGATGCAGAAAAGCACCTGCAGGCAGGCGCCAAAAAAGTTTTGATTTCCGCTCCTGCCCATGATCCGGATACCACGATAGTTCTGGGCGTTAACGATAAAAATTACGACAAAAATAAACATTTTATAGTTTCTATGGCTTCATGCACCACAAACTGCCTTGCGCCGGTTGCCAAAGTACTGAATGAAAATTTTACCATAGAGAAAGGCAATATGACTACCGCCCATTCTTATACCAATGATCAGAGGATTTTGGATTTGCCCCATAAAGACTTGAGGAGGGCAAGAGCCGCTTCCGTATCCATAATTCCGACTACTACCGGCGCCGCAAAGGCCCTCTGCGAAGTATTGCCGGAACTTAAGGACAAGCTTGACGGAATGTCGTTAAGGGTGCCTACCCCCGATGTTTCTATTAACGATCTAGTCTGTAAAGTTTCCAAAAAAACTTCCGTTTTAGAGGTTAATTCAAAATTAGAGGAGGCTTCAGAAACATATCTTAGAGGGATTCTTGCGTTCAGCAAAGAACCGCTTGTTTCTATCGACTACAGAGGCGATGCGCATTCTTCTATAGTCGATTCTTTAAGCACGAAAGTTATAGGCGACGATCTCGTAAAGGTTCTTGCATGGTACGATAACGAGTGGGGTTATTCCGCCAGACTTGCCGAAATGGCGGTCTTTATGATGAAATAAATGGTAAAATAAGATATTATAAGATATAATAAGAAAATTTAAGATGAATAATATCGTTTATATAGATGAAATTGACATAAAAAATAAAACTCTCCTTATAAGAGCCGATTTTAACGTTCCTCTCGATCAAAACGGCAATATTACCGACGATACGCGTATCAGAGCAGTTCTTCCGACTATTAATTACTGTCTTGACGAAAATGCAAAAATCGTATTAATGTCGCATATGGGAAGACCTAAGGGCAAAAAAGTTCCGGAATTATCCCTTCTCGTCGTAGCTAAAAGGCTAAGCAGGCTTTTAGATAAAGACGTTAAATTTGTCGGCGAATGCATCGGAGAGCTGGCGGAAAGCACGGTTAAATCAGCCGGTTTAGGCGATATAATACTTCTTGAAAATTTAAGGTTTTATGCCGAAGAAACAAACAACGACGAAGAATTCGGCAAAAAATTAGCTTCGCTTTGCGACATTTACGTAAACGACGCTTTTGCCACCGCGCACAGGTCGCATGCCTCGAACGTTGCTGTTACGAAGTTCGTTAATAAATGTGCCGCGGGGTTTTTAATAAGGAAAGAGCTGAATTATTTTACCAGAGCTATAGAAAATCCTATGAAGCCTTTTGTTGCTATAGTAGGCGGCGCTAAAGTATCCGGAAAGATAGAAGTGCTTTCTAATTTAGCCGATAAAATCGATAAGCTTATTATAGGCGGAGCAATGTCTAATACTTTTCTTAAAGCGTTAGGTCACGACGTCGGAAGTTCGCTCGTCGAAGACGAAATGCTGGAATATGCCAAAAAAACTCTTGAAAAAATAAACGAAAAAAAAATAAAATTTTATCTTCCGGTCGATGTCGTAGTAGCGGACAAATTAGCTCCCGATGCCGAAACAAAGGTCACTACGATTCAGGAGATTCCTAAAGACTGGATGGCTTTAGATATTGGTCCTGCTACGGTCACGCTTTTTACCGAAGCTATTCAAAACGCAAAAACTATAGTATGGAACGGACCGATGGGGGTTTTTGAAATGGATGCGTTCAGCAGAGGAACTTTTGCCCTCGTTTCGAGCGTTGCAAACGCGTATGCATTAACTATCGTCGGAGGCGGAGATACCGACGTCGCATTGCACAGGGCGGGAGAATTTGTAAAAATGTCTTATGTTTCTACCGGCGGAGGAGCATTCCTGGAACTTCTCGAAGGAAAAAAACTGCCGGGCATCGAAGCATTAATAGGATGTTCGAAAAAAAATAATTTAAAACAGCAAATTTAGAAAACTTAATGAAAAAAAAAATAATAATATTAATATCGGTTTTTATTCCAATCGTAATATTAGACCAGTTTTTAAAATATATAATTAACGATAAAATATCGTTAACCCAAAAAATTACCGTAATAAGCCATTATTTTAATATAGTCCACGTCGATAACGCCGGCGTAGCGTTCGGACTTATGAGCGGATATTCGAATCTCTTCATTATATTGCTTACGGCTTTAATAATTGCGGCGTTAATATATTTTTTATTTAAAACAAAAATAAATTCAGCTTTATTGACCGTGTCGTCTTCCTTAATTATTTCCGGCGCCTTTTCAAACCTTTTAAGCAGGATTTTTCAAGGATACGTAGTCGATTTTTTTGATTTTCATATTTACGCTTATCACTGGCCGAGTTTTAATCTGGCGGACAGTTCGGTAGTAGTAGGAACTATATTGCTTTTCATATCGATAATTAAATATATTTAATAAATTAATTATATGAAAGATTCAGGCGTAAAAAATTATAATTTTAAAGAAATAGAAAAAAAGTGGCAAGATTTATGGGAAAGAAATAAAGTTTTTTACGTTAAAAATGAAAACGACGTTGAAGATGTTCCTAAATTTTACTGTCTCGAGATGTTTCCGTATCCGTCGGGAAGAATTCATATGGGGCATGTGCGAAACTATGCCATAGGCGATGCAATAGCAAGGTTTAAGCGTTTAAAAGGCTATAACGTGTTGCACCCAATCGGTTTCGACAGCTTTGGACTGCCTGCCGAAAACGCCGCAATAAAAAACAAAACCAATCCCGCCGAATGGACGAAAAGCAATATAGACTATATGATAAACCAGCTTAAAGAATTAGGTTTTTCATATGACTGGAGCAGGCTCGTAATTACTTCCGAGCCGGAGTATTATAAATGGGAACAGTCGTTTTTTTTGAAAATGTTCGAAAAAGGTCTGGCTTACAAAAAAAAATCCATTGTAAACTGGTGCGAATCATGCAATACTACCCTTGCCAATGAACAGGTGGAAGACGGAAAGTGCTGGAGATGCGGCAAAGGCGTAACCGTAAAAAATATGGAGCAATGGTTTTTAAAAATTACGGATTATGCCGAAGAACTCCTTAGAGATATCGATACGCTCGAAGGTTGGCCGGATAAAGTTAAAACTATGCAAAAAAACTGGATAGGTAAAAGTTCCGGCTTAAGCGTAGTTTTTAATATTATTGATCCGGACGAAAATAACGGAGACGAAAATTGCATAGAAATATTTACTACCCGCCCCGATACTATATTCGGAGCAACTTATATTGCGATGTCGCCGTTTCATCCCGCCGCAAAACAATTAATTAAAAATCCAAAAGATTTAGAAAAATTAGAAACAATGAGGCGCGATTCATTAATTTCTAAAGATGTATCCGAAAAGGAAGGATTTTTTACCGGTTCTTATGCCGTAAATCTATTTACCAAAAAATTAATGCCGATATTTATAGCCAATTTTGTATTAATGGATTATGGAACGGGCGCCATAATGTCGGTACCCGCGCACGACGTCAGGGATTACGAATTTGCCAAAAAATACGGAATAGAAATAGTAAGGGTAATCGAGCCGATAAACGAAGGAAAGAAGCAGACGAATGGAAATGCGTCGGCTCTGCCGTTTACGGCAAGCGGCAAACTTGTAAATTCCGGCGAATTCAGCGGTCTTTTTTCGGAAGAGGCGAAAGAAAAAATATCTATTTTTGCGGAAGAAAATGACATCGGTAAAAAAGTTACAAATTACAGGCTTAGGGACTGGGGAATATCCAGACAGAGATACTGGGGGTGTCCCATTCCAGTAGTATATTGCGAAAAATGCGGAATCGTTCCCTTAAACGAGAGCGATCTTCCGTTAGCGCTTCCGGACGACGTAGTTTTTACCGGCGAAGGCGCTTCTCCGCTTAAACAACATAAATCGTTCATCAATACAAAATGCCCTAAATGCGGGGGGAAGGCCGAGCGCGAAACCGATACTATGGATACTTTCGTAGAGTCTTCCTGGTATTTTTTAAGATATACTCTTTCGGATAGAAAAGAAAAAGTCCCGTTTAAAAGCGCAGGCGTTGCGTACTGGCTGCCGGTGGACCAGTACATAGGCGGCGTAGAGCATGCAGTTATGCATCTTTTATATTCGAGGTTTTTCGTCAAGGTTTTGAGAGATTTAAATTATTTAAAATTAGATGAGCCGTTCAAAAATCTTTTAACGCAGGGTATGGTTATAAAAAGCGGCGCAAAAATGTCTAAATCCAGAGGCAACGTCGTCGATCCCGACGGACTTATTAAAAAATTTGGGGCCGATACGGTAAGATTGTTCGTTCTTTTTGCCGCTCCTCCCGAAAAAGACTTGGAATGGAGCGATTCCGGAGTCGAAGGGGCATTCAGGTTTATTAATAAATTTTATAAAACCGTTAACGAATGTTCGGTAATTTTTAAAGCTCTCGACGGAACTTCGACGGTTTACGAAATTAAAAAAACAGACGTAAACCCAGCCGTTAAGGAATTAATTTACCGCCTAAACGGCGTTATAGAAAAAACCGAAACCGAAATGAACGGCCGCTATCATTTTAACACCGTCATAAGTTCTTCTATGGAGCTAATTAATTATTTTAACGATTTTATCGGAAAAATTGATGGAGAAAAAACCGTTTTGAGCAAATCCGATAAATATATGCTTAAATATTTCTTGAATTCGGTCGTTTTAATCTTATATCCTTTTATACCGCATGCATGCTCCGAAATATTCGAAATCTTAAACGGTTCGTTTATAGAAAATGAACGCTGGCCGGAAAAAATAGATGCCGGATATTCAAAAGAAAACTGTAATATCGCCGTGCAAATAAACGGAAAAATGAGGGACCTTGTGGTTGCGGATATAAATTCGGATGAGCAGGCGATAATTCAAATTGCGCTGAACAGTACCAAGATAAAAAAATATGTCGAAGATAAAAATCGAATTAAAAAAACTATATACGTAAAAAATAAACTGCTAAGCATTATTATATGAATAATAAAAATAAACTTATATTATTATCCCTTATTATTTTATTTTCCGCAGGGTTAACGACTGCATGCGGATTCAGGGTTTTAAACGGCAGAGAAAGTTCCGTAGCCGGTTCCGCCGCCTACGGTAAAAAGTTAAAAAAATATAATGATATATCGGAAATATACGTAAAGCCTTTTAAAAATTTTACCTATAAAAGCGGAATAGGCATATATTTTTCAAATAATATCGCAAATTTTCTCGACACCCAAACCTATATGTTTACGTCAAACAAAAATAATGCACTTTATTATTTATCAGGGAAAATAACTTCTATTCAAAATAACGTAATGTCCTATACGGGTGTGGCGGCGGCGGTAGATTACGATATAACCGTAAACGTAATCGTAAGCATGTATAATACGGACGGAAAGATAATTTTCAGGAGCGTCGGTTTTTCCTCGAGCGCGACTTATTATAACTATATAAATCCGCTTGTAGCCCACAAACAGGAAAAAGAGGCGATAATCAGGACATCTAAAAGAATTGCCAGAAAAATCTTAATATATATTGAATCTAAAAAATTAACCTCATAACCTATAATTCTAGTTTCCTTATTTTTTTATATGCGATAAGAGTAATTTTTGCGAATAAATAGCCTAAAATGCCGCCGGCGATAACGTCCGAAGGATAATGTTCGCCGTCGTATACCCGCGAAAATGCAACTATAAATGCGAGTATGTAGAATGCCTTTTTGCGTTTCGGAAACATATAAGAAAGCGCGACGGCAAGAGCAAAAACCGTTACGGTATGGCCGGAAGGAAAAGAATCTTCGGTTAAATGCCTGCCGAGAATATTTACGTGAACCTTTCCGGTCTCGATAAGGGAGTGAAGCGCGACGACGGGTCTCGGTCTGCGCACGGCTTTTTTTATTATAATATCGATTATGCCCGGTACAATTTGAGTTAAAAAAAGCAAAAAAAACGATTCTTTGAATTTTGGACGGTTATAATGATAAACATAGACAAGCACAATCCAGTAAACGACCCATCCGTTGCCAAGATTAGTAACGGCTCTCATATTATCGTTTAATAGCGAAAAATGAAAGTTGTCGTTAATCAAAAGAAAAAGCGCGGTATCTAAATGCAGAATGTAAGGAAGCATGAATTTTATTTTGATTTTATAATTTATTAGGATATAATTTTATTAGAATAACCTTCGCAATGCAACTATAAATTTCCAAATTTTTTTAGAAGTTGTTTTTTTAGAAGGCTTAAGGAGAGATATAAAATTATGCAGGCTGTTATTATGGCCGGTGGTTTCGGAACAAGGCTAAAGCCTTTAACCAATAATGCACCCAAGCCTATGATACATATAGCTAATAAACCCATGATGGAACATGTGGTTAATCTGCTTAAAACATACGGAATAACAGACCTGATAGTTCTTTTATACGTTCAGCCGGAGCTTATTAAGAATTATTTTAAAGACGGTTCCGATTTCGGAGTAAAAATAGAATATGTTCTTGCAGAAGAAGATTACGGGACTGCCGGGGCGGTTAAAAACGTGGAAAAAATAATTAAAGACGACGATTTTATGGTAATAAGCGCCGATATAATTACCGATATAAATATCGAAAAACCAATAGATTTTCACATTAATAGAAAAAGCGCCGCAACGATAGTTCTTACCCACGTCGAAAATCCGCTGGCTTTCGGAATAGTTATTACCGACAGCGAAGGCAGGATAACAAAGTTTTTGGAAAAACCTACATGGTCGGAAGTCTTCAGCGATACAGTAAATACAGGCATTTATATTTTAAATAAGTCGGTGTTAAAAATGATTCCCGAAAAAAGCGAATTCGACTTTTCAAAAGATCTTTTTCCAATGCTTCTATCAGAAAATAAAAAACTTCTGGGGCATATATCCAACGGATACTGGAAAGACGTCGGCACGCTTTCCGAATACAGGCAGAGTCATCTCGATATTATAGCCGGCAAAATAGACCTTAGTATAGACGGGGAAAAGATAGGCGATAAAAACATAATGATTGGCGCAAAAAGCATAATAGATATGACCTGCGACGTCGAAAATTCTATTTTCGGCAAAGACGTTCATATTCTGCAGAACTGCAAAATTCAAAATTGCGTTATAGGCGATAACTGTACGATAGGAGAAAACACCCGAATTAGCGGCTCCGTTATAGGCAAGGCGTCAAAAATCGGCGCAAACTGCGATATACAAGAATCTATACTAGGATACAAAACCAACGCAGGAAACAATGTATTTATAGGAGCAGGGGCAGTAATATCCGACGTATGCCATATAGGCAACGGCGCAATTATTAATCCGAATGTTAAGATTTGGCCTTTTAAAAACGTGGAAGACGGAGCTATATTATCGGAAAGCCTCATTTGGTCCGATAAGTGGAGCGCCAAAATATTCGGACAGTACGGGATAACCGCCCTTGCAAATTTAGAAATAACGCCGGAGTTTGCGTCGAAACTCGGTGCGGCTTTTGGAGCAACCGTAGGCAAAAACAGGACGATTTCCGTATCGAGGGACAGCCATAAAACATCGAGATTATTTTCTAGGGCTGTGATGTCGGGAGTGCTGTCGGTCGGCGTCAACGTTAACGATTTCAGCGATACCCCTATTTCTATAGTCCGGTATCAGGCAAAACAGTTCAAAAGTTCCGGCGGCATACACGTCAGAAAACATCCGTTCGATAAGAAACTTCTGAACATAAAATTTTTCGATTCCAACGGTTTAGATTTATCGGCCCTTGGAGAGCAAAAAATAGAAAGATTGTTTTTCAGGGAAGATTATGCGAGAGTCAGCTCGGAAGATACCGGAGAGATATTTTATCCGACGCACGGAACGGAATATTATACCGACGGTTTTCTTAATACGATAGACATCGATAAAATTATAAAGAGAAAATTTAAAATCGTAATAGACTATTCGTATGGAAGTTCGAGCAAGATTTTTCCCGCAATAATAGGAAAGCTGGGAATAGATTCCGTTCATCTCAACGCAAATTTAGACCAGACGAAGATAACAAAAACGGAAAAGGAATTTAAAAAATCGCTTAAGGAACTGTCGAGCATAGTAAGGTCTATTAGTGCCGACCTCGGGATTTTTATCGACAACGGCGGAGAAAAGATTTATATTTGCGACGAAAACGGCGACAATATCGACGGCAATACGGCTTTAACTTTAATGGCACTTTTAGTAATGAAGACCGAAAAAACCGACAGGTCTATTACCGTTCCGGTCGGTTCTTCTTTTAATATAACAAAATCGGCTAAAGATTATAACTTCGAAATATTTTTTGCCAAAAATTCTTCGAGCTGTCTTATGGAAAAATCCGCTAATTCCAATGTTTACTTTGCGGGCGATAACGAGGGCGGATATATTTATCCAAAGTTTATGCCTGCCTTCGACGGAATGTATTCCGCGATAAAACTTCTTGAAATGCTGGCTAAACTCAACACTTCGATTAAAAACGAACTTAGATATATAGAGCCTTCGTATTTCGAATACAAAAGAGTGCCTTGCCCCACCGAATTAAAGGGTTTTATAATGAGAAAATTTTTCGAAAAATACGGCGGCGAAAATGTTTTATTAATCGACGGAATAAAATTAATCAAACCAAGCGGGTGGGTTCTTGCTTATCCGACTTCGGAAGGGGCTCATTTCGAGATATTTTCCGAGAGCAGGGATAAAGAAGAAGCTCTGTCCCTGCTAAGCCAGTTTAATAACGATATAGAAAACTGGAAGAACGAAAGGGACTTAAGCGCCCTGTCGAAGCAATCTAAATAAACGGCGATTTAACGGGGACGGACTTAAGCCCGTCCCCTCAAACAATATGAATAACTCTTTTGAAATAGAATTCGGCACTTCGGGCTACAGAGGCAGAATTGCCGACGACTTTACATATGAATCCGTTAAACTGGTTTCGCAGGCGGTCTGCGATTTTTTAACGGAAAAATATAAAGGCTCTTTTCCGTCTAAGAAGATAATAATAGGTTACGATACCCGTTTTTTGTCCGAAGAGTTTGCGAAAATAAGCGCCTGCGTATTTTGCGCCAACGGTTTTAACGTAATTTTTGCCGATGCCTTTACCCCTACGCCCGTTATCGCAATTAAAATATTAAAAGAAAAAGCTCTCGGCGCGGTCAATATTACCGCAAGCCATAATCCTTACAACTATAACGGGATAAAGTTCTCGCCCGACTGGGGAGGACCCGCTCTGCCGGAAGACACTGAAATCCTTACGAAAAAATCCAACGAACTTCTTAAATCGCCGCGGTATAATTATATGGATTTTTGCTCGGCAAAGAAAAGCGGTTTGCTGACGGAAGAAGATTTTATAGGTTATTATACGGAACTCGTAAAATCAAAATTAGATTTAAGGCTTATCAAAGAAAACGGCGGGAATTTATATCCGTTTATTACTTCTATGCACGGAACTTCCAAGGGCATTATAGGAAAGATTATCGGAGAAGCCGGATATGAATTCAAAGAAATATATGAAGAAAGGGATGCTTTTTTTACGCCGGGTTTTGCCCCCGACCCGTCCGCGAAAAATTTAAAAGAGATGGGAAAGATGGTTAAGGAATATAATAAAGGCAAAGATGAAGGCAAATCCAAGAAAACCGCCATGGGACTCGCGGCGGACGGAGACGCCGACAGATACGGCGTTCTTGACGAAGACGGCGAATTTGTCGAACCGAATATTATTTTTCCGCTTCTTTACAATTATTATATAGAAGGCAAGGGAATAAAAGGCGATGCGGCAAGAAGCGTCGCTACGACGGCTTTAGTGGACAGGGTGGCAAAACATTACGGCTTTAAGGTCATAGAAACCCCGGTAGGTTTTAAATATCTCGGCAAACTTATATCCGAAGGCAAGGCCGTAATCGCCGGCGAAGAGTCGTCGGGTCTGACGGTAACGGGACACACCCCGGACAAAGACGGAATTTATACGTGCCTTTTGGTTTTAGAAATGCTCGCTTATTACAAAAAACCCCTGAAAGTTTTGGTAGAAACCCTCCTTGAAAAATTCGGTCCTATATTCACGAAAAGAGTTAACGTTCCGGTCGATAAAGAAAAGTTCAAAGCCGAAATAGACGAAAAGATGGAAAAATTTCCAAACGTTTTTGAAGGAAGGACAGTTACCGGCAAAAACGCTACGGACGGATATAAAGTCTTCTTCGACGACGATTCGTGGGTGTTGGCGAGGCTTTCCGGAACGGAAGACTTAATGCGCATATACGGAGAAGCCGACACCGAAGAAAATCTCGACGTCCTGATAAGCGCTTTTCAAAAATATTTAATATGAAAATTTATACTATTCCCGCAGGGCCTTTTGAAGTAAATACTTATATCGTATTCAACGATAACGCCGAAGAAACTGAGAATGGCGGAAGGGAGGGCTTTATAATAGACCCGGGCGGGCAGGAAAAGAAAATCGAAAAAATAATCAAGGACGAAAATATCGATTTAAAATTTATATTGAACACCCACTGCCATATAGACCATGTTTTAATGGATAATTATTTTAAGGGAAAATACGGCATCGACATTATAGCGGCGAAAGAAGAAGAATATATACTTAAAAATCTGGAAGAACAGGGGGAATATCTCGGCTTTGAATATACCGGAGACGTCGTAATCGACCGATATTTAAAAGACGGCGAAATTATCGGACTGGAAGGGATTAAAATCCTGCCGATTTTTACGCCGGGACATTCGCCCGGAAGCACGTCGTTTTTAGTAAACGATAAGCATCTTTTCAGCGGCGATACTCTTTTTAGAAATACTATAGGAAGGACGGATATTCTGGGCGGTTCGTCGGAGCAGTTAATCGGTTCTATTAAAAATAAACTTATGGTTTTGGATGATGCGTTAAAAGTTTATCCGGGTCACGGCGAATCTACGACAATAGGATATGAAAGAAAATTTAATCCGTATTTAATATAACTTGTCATTCCCGCGTATGCGGATATAAACATATATTTTTCTGTATGTATTGAAAAAACATGTCTTTTTCATCAGAAAAATATGCCGTTTATGCAGCAATGTATGGGTAAAAAAATGTTACAAGATAGAAAAATTCTTTTATGCATTACCGGTTCTATCTCGTGCTATAAAAGCGTCGATTTGTACAGAAAACTTAAAAAAGAAGGCGCAAACGTTAAAATCGTAGTAAGCGCCTCGGCGGCAAAATTTATCTCCCCTTACATTTTTGAATCTTTCGGGGAGGAGGTTTTTGAAGACGACGCTTTTAAAAGCCCGCTTTCGCATATCGCTCTGTCGAAATTTGCCGATATTATACTCATAGCTCCCGCTACGTATAACACGATTAACAAACTTGCCGCGGGCATAGCCGACACCCTTATAACGCTGACGGTTGCGGCTTCGCCGGATAAGCCCAAACTTCTCGTTCCCGCTATGAATCCGAATATGTATGCGAATAAAATATTAAAAGATAATCTTAATAAATTGGCGAAACACAATTTTTACGTCGTTTCGCCGGAAACCGGAAACGCCGCCTGCGGGGATTTCGGCGAAGGCAAATTTCCGGAAATAGACGATATTATTTTCGGCGTCGAGTCGGTTTTTAAAAAAAAAACGCTTAAAGGCAGGAAGGTTTTGGTTACTGCCGGAGCTACGAGGGAATATTTCGACCCGGTCAGGTTTATGTCAAACGGTTCAAGCGGCAAAATGGGCATAAGCATAGCAAATGCGGCGCTTAAGGCAGGCGCCGAAGTTAAGCTTATAGCCCTTAATATCGACGACCGCATTCAATATATAAACAGGCGTATAAAAATTATAAGCCGCACGGATTTTAACGGCCTCAAAGAATCTTTGTTCGACGAATTTAAGGAATCCGATATTCTTTTTATGGCGGCGGCAGTCTCCGATTATGGTTTTAAAGAAAAAAGCCCCGTGAAGATTAAAAAAAGCGGCAATACGGGCGCGGGCGGCACACTTAAAGTCGAACTTATCCAAAACGAAGATTTATTAAAAGCCGTTTCCAAAATCAAAAAAGACGGACAGATAGTTTTCGGTTTTTCCGCCGAAACCTGTTCCGCAATAGAAAACGGACGAAAAAAACTTTCCGAGAAGTCCCTCGACTACATTTTTGTCAACGACGTGTCCAAAGATATTATCGGCAGCGACGAGAACGAAGGATTCTTAATAAATAAGTCGGGAGAAATAAAAAGCTTCAAAAGAGAAAACAAAGAAAGCCTCGCGGAAAAATTAATAGATGAAATATCGTAAAACATATTAAGAAACATTGCATTTATATACTCATAAGTATTATACTTTATATTATATAAAGTATAATATAAAGAATTTTAATCGCTATCTTTAAAAAATTATTATAAATATGCCGTTTATAGACAGAAAAAAAGAATTATCGTTTCTTGAAGAGAAATGGCTCGAGGATAAACCTCAATTAATAGTTTTATGGGGAAAAAGGCGGGTAGGAAAAACGGAATTAGTAAAGCAGTTTATTAAAAGTAAGCCCAGCGTATATTTTTTTTCCGAAAATACCAGCAATAAAGACCAGTTAAGAAAGTTTTCGCTTTCCATCGGTAAATTTTTTAACGAACCGCTTCTTGAAACCAGAGGTTTCGCCGAATGGGAAGAAAGCTTTAAGTATATAAAAGAAAAGAACAGAAAATTCGTATTAGTTATAGACGAATTTCCGTATTTAATTCAATCCAATCCTGCTATACCAAGTCTTTTTCAATTGGCGTGGGACGAATACTGGTCTAAAAGCAATATATATCTTATACTTCTCGGTTCAAGCATATCGATGATGGAAACGGAAGTTTTAGGCTATAAAGCCCCTCTTTACGGAAGAAGAACGGGACAGTGGTTAGTAGAGCCTATGTCTTTCGATTCGGTAAGTCTTTTTAGAAATGAAAAATCTTTTGAGGATAGGCTAACGCACTATGGAATAGCCGGAGGGATACCCGCTTACTGGCTGAAATTTGACGAAGATAAAAGATTTTACGACAATTTAAGCGAACACGTTCTTAAAAAAGGTCAGGCGCTATACGACGAAGCCGAGTTTATACTCAAAGAAGAGCTAAGAGAACCGCGGTATTATTTTGCGCTTCTTCAAGCCATTGCCTCCGGCAAAAGAAAACTTTCCGAAATAGTTAATTCAACGGGTATAAACCAACCTACCGCAAATAAATATCTTTCAGTCTTGTCCGACTTAAGAATAGTAGAAAGAGAAATTCCGGTAACCGAACAAATGCCGCATAAAAGCAAAAAGGGGCTTTACCGGATATCCGACGAATTCTTTCAATTCTTTTTTAAATTTGTATTTGCAAGGAGAAGCGAACTGGAACTTGGCATGATAGAACAAGTACTTGTTCAAATAAAAAAAGATTTGCCCGTATATCTTTCGTTTATATACGAACGCGTTTCTATTCAAATAATATCGAAAAAAACAGAACTCTTTTTTCCTTTTCGCTCGATAGGAAGATGGTGGGATAAAAACGAGGAAATAGACATAGTAGCCGTAAACGGCGAAACCGATTCCATACTTTTCGGAGAGGTAAAATGGAGCAGTAAACCGGTCGGTATCGATATAATCGAAAACTTAAAACGTAAATCTAAAATGGTCGTTTGGGGAGGGAAAAATAGAAAAGAATATTACTGCTTATTCAGTAAAAGCGGTTTTACGCAAAAATTGACAGACATCGCAAAAAAAGAGAAGATTTTACTGTTTGAAGGAGAAAGATTTTTGCATAATTAAAAAAAATAACGTTGTTTTTTTGAAAAAAGATTATACATATATTAAAATTAATATTGTTGCTGTAATAATTAAATAATTAAAAAAAATCCGGAGCTTATATGAACTTCATATTTTGGTTTTTTATTATAGCGGTCGTTATAATCTTTATAGTCGTAATTTCGCTGTACAACACTCTTATATCGAGAAGAAACGGGGTTAAATACGCATATTCAAGTATAGACGCCCTTCTTAAAAAACGCTTCGATTTGATTCCCAACCTTGTTTCCGCCGCAAAAGAATATATGAATTACGAAAAAAACCTTTTAAATCAGCTTACGGAACTAAGGACTTCTTTCAAACCCGGTTCTATGAATCCGCAGGAACTCGACAGCCTGGATACGCAATCTAAGGCCTTAATAAAAGGGATATTTGCCGTTGCCGAAAATTATCCAGATTTAAAAGCAAGCCAGAACGTATTACAGCTTCAAGCGGCGCTTAACGAAGTAGAAGAACAGATTTCGGCCGCAAGGAGGGCTTACAATGCCGCCGTTATGGAATATAATAATGCCGTTAACCAGTTTCCGTCTAATATAATAGCGAATGCGTTCAATTTTAAACCTTCCGATTCTTTTTTCCTGACTTTGACACCTCTTCGCAATTCCGTAATTTAAAAACCGCATAATTACTGTATTCTTTATCCCAAAAATGCCGTTTTTTTCAAAATCGGTAGTAAAATATTTTAATGATATTTAATTTTATTGTCTTGACATTTGCCGATAGTAAAAGTATAATATAGTTATGTTTCTAAAAACTATTAAAGCTGGAAACCACACTTATGCCCAGATTGTAGAATCGTATAAAGAAAACGGAATATCCAAGCACAGGATTCTATTAAATTTCGGCAGAGTCGAAAGCATTAAAGAAAGCAGGGGAATTAAAAAATTAATCCGCTCTTTATCCGCTTTAGTGGAAGGAAAAGATATCAAGGCGGAAGAAATTCCCGAAGGGGTAATGTTTAACTACGGATATCTTCCTTATAAGAAATTATGGAACGATTTGGATATGCCCAAGATTTTAAAAAGCTTATCCGGCAATATAGAATTTTCTTTAAACGATTCGGTTTTCTTAATGGCTATAACC
This sequence comes from bacterium, assembly GCA_027318865.1. Taxonomy (GTDB): domain Bacteria; phylum SZUA-79; class SZUA-79; order Acidulodesulfobacterales; family Acidulodesulfobacteraceae; genus Acidulodesulfobacterium_A. Next base: position 26,255 of record DAHVOJ010000018.1, read on the forward strand.
CGTCTTTTAAATCCCTCTTCCAAGCTTAAAGCTTATAACCTGCAAAACAGATATTCAGGATTGCCCGATATTAAGCTTCATAACTTATACCGCTCGCTGGATATTTTGTCGGCCAACAAAGAAAATATAGAAGATCATCTGTTTAGCCGCACCAAAGATCTTTTTAATCTAAGTTTAGACGTGGTATTCTACGACGTAACCACCTTCTATTTCGAATCCGTAAAGAAAGATTCGCTAAAAGACTTCGGCTTTTCCAAAGACAACAAGCTTAACGAGGTTCAGGTGGTAATGGGTCTTTTGATAGACAAAAACGGAATGCCCGTCGGATACGAACTCTTCCCCGGCAATACTTATGAAGGAAAGACTTTGGAAGCATCGTTATTAAAACTTAAACAGAGATTCAACATAGACAGAATCATAGTGGTAGCCGATAAAGGAATGAATTCGAAAATCAATCTTGAAAAAATTAAAGATATGGGATTCCGTTACATTATATCTTCAAGAATTAAATCGATGAATAAAGAACTTCTAAAAAAAGTTCTTTCCAAAGAAGATTTTATAAAAGATAAAAACTACGATTATAAGAAATTAGATTTAAAGGATAAAAACTTAATAGTAACCTATTCGGAAGAAAGAGCCAAAAACGATGCAAAGAAAAGAGAAAAGCTTATAAAAAAAGCTGTTGAATATACCTTAAAACCCTCCCTCATAAAAGCTTCCAATAAAAAAGGAGGAAAAAAATACATTGAAAATACCGGCGAGTGCTCCTACTCTTTAGACGAAGAAGCTATTTTAAAAGATTCGTTATATGACGGTTATTACGCCGTGGGGACCAACGATTTAGACCTTACCCCTAAAGAGATAATATCGAATTACGGTATGCTATGGAAGATAGAAGAGTCCTTCCGCATTATGAAATCCGCCATGGAGGTAAGACCCGTGTTCCACTGGACTGAAGGAAGAATAAAAGGGCACTTTATGGTATGTTTCCTATCCTTCCTTCTTGAAAGAAATTTGGAATTTAAACTTAAAGAGAAAGATATAGATTATTCGCCGGAAAGAATTAAAGAAGCTCTTAATTCGATGAATTTAGTAGAAGCAGGTATAAAATACAATAAATTTATCATGAAGGTAAGGCCTCTGCCTCTTGCGCAAAACATATTCGCCGCGCTAAGGATAAACTATCCCAAAAACATCTCCGATACCGCTTAATCCCATGTAAACACTGGTCAAAATGGCAACGGTAGTAAAATTTTGCACGAAATAAAAATGCAGATGCGCTATTTTATCGACTTTGAATGATGTGAGGTGTCAAAGTCAGGAAAGAAGGCGACGGGAATAATTTAAAGTTTACCATCGAGTTGTATATGATTTGACTAATCATTTATATATGATGTATAATAAATACATCATATTGTCATAGCTATATAATATTTTACTTTAAAATAGATTGGAGCGGATATGCACAGAACGCAGGTATATATAGACGAAGAAATTTTTAAAGAAGCCAAAAAAAAATCTAAGATTTTAGGAGTCTCTTTTTCTGAATTCATAAGAATATCATTAAAGAAAAATATTCAGGAAAATCCGGTAAAAGATATAAACGCATTTTTTGAAGATTTAAAACCATTAGAAAGTTTTAAAAACTTAGATCCCGAAAAATATCAAGATAATATAAGGTCTAACAGCAGATTATTTAAAAATCATGAATAAATTGAGTAAATTTGCGTATAACACAGATAAGGTCTTTATAGATACCGATATAGTAATTTTTTTGTTAAAAAAAGAAACTAAATTTGTAAAACTATTTTTAAATCTTAAAAGTAATAACGCAAGGATTTTTTATAATCCTATAATAAAGGCAGAAATATATGCCGGAGCATTTAAAAGCGAATATGTTATCATAGAGCAATTTTTCTCTGTTTTGGAGTGTATAGATATAGACGAAGGTATTGGAAAAGAGGCAGGGCTTTACGCTAATGAATTTAAAAAATCTTACTTCGGCATATCCTTAGAAGATTTTATAATTGCCGCTACGGTGAAAACATACGGTATAATACTCTGGACAAACAACATAAAACATTATCCCATGAAAAATATACGACTATTTAATCATTCCAATAAATAAAAGCAAACTAATTTCCGCATTGCGGACGCAACCAAAATGCAGATAAAATCGTTTTTTAACGCGAAAGGAAACGAACTTACCGACGAACAAAAAAACGCAATTATAACGCTCGAAGACAGAAACCTTTTAATTGCGATTTTTCAAAACGCATGAAGAAGCCGACGGGAATAATTTAAAGTTTACTATCGAACTGTTTTAGTAAAAATCTAAATAATAAAAAATTATTTATATATATTTTAACTTTAACCAATATTTCATTATGGCGGATAACGAAAATTTTGATAAATTTATAGAAGAAACTATACTCCCTGAACTTGAGCCTCTCGAAAAAATAGGACAAGAGAAAGTCAATATCTTTTGGGTTATAGTTGTATTCCCAAAAATTTTCCTGTTATAATATTAATTAAAATAATATATAAAGATTGGAATATACGGCATAGGAGAATATCGTATTATGATTTACAAATATAACGTTCCGTTTTGGTTTATTCCGGAAGGCGGCACGGTCTCCGACCTGACGTTAATCACGCAAGTTTTATTGTACGGACAGCCGAAAGATATTATAAATTTAGTAAATGATTACGGTCTTGAAAAATGTTACGAAATATTCAAAGAAAACGTTTATCCTCAAAAAAATATGCGGGGAAGAACCGTAAAATTATTAGAGGTAATTTTTAATGCGTTATTCAAGTATCAAAGAAAACACATGGAACACTGCTAAGTTTTTGTCGGAAGACGAAATAATTAAGGATTTTATACTCGTCGGCGGCACAGCTCTTGCCTTGCATATAGAACATAGGCTTTCCGAAGACTTAGATTTATTTACCGAAAAAAAATATATAAATAACGATAAGATTAGAAATACCGTTAAGAAAATATTTAAAAATTACAGCGTTTTAGAAGAAGATGAAGGTTATATCGAATTTTTTGCAAACAATACTAAATTAACCTTTTACTCTTTTGGAATGCCTATAAAATACGAACCGTTAGTCAATAATTTGAATATTGCCACGGTCGATGAATGTATCGCAATGAAAGTGCATGCTATAACTGCAAGAAATTCATATAAAGACCATTACGATATGTATAGTATTATGGCGGAAGGAATAGATTTACCGAAAATAGTAGAATTGGCCGAAGAGAAATACAAAACCGCTTTTAATACTAAATTATTTTTATCAAAACTTTTAGTAGAAGTACCTGAAGACGCGTTGGAAAAACCTAAATATAAGATTACAAGTAAAGGCATAAAGGAATTTATGGAAAATAAAATAGAAAGTTTTATATGCGTATTAAAAAATAGTCATGGTATAATAAACAATAAATAAATATTCTAAATAATTTAATAAATAAACTAATTAAATAACTCCGAATAATTCTATATGCCCCGCTCATCCATACTTGAAAAGTTAGAAAATACCGCCGTTTATCCTAAATATTACACCGCACGGGATTATTTTAACCTTCCGGAAGGAGCCCCTTATCAACTAATAGAAGGAGAACTGATAATGAGTCCGTCGCCTTTAACGGAACACCAGATAATTTCCAAAAACCTCGAACTTGTCATCTATACCCACGTCAAAAAATACAATCTGGGACTTGCATTAGACGCTTCTATAGACGTCTATCTAAATTCCAGAAACGCTTTTCAGCCCGATATTATTTTTATTTCAAACGATAATAAAGACATAATAAAAAAACACGGCATAGACGGCAGCCCCAACCTTGTCATAGAAATCCTTTCTCCTTCCAACAGTTATTACGACACAAAGGTCAAAAAAGATATATACGAAAAAAGCGGGGTAAAAGAATATTTGATAGTTGACCCTAAAACCGAAACTATCGACGTTTACGGAAGAACCGATGTAACCTCCAACGTTAAAAATGTTTCCAGAGTGAAAAAAATCGACTAAACTGTTTAACTCGTTTGTTTCGGTTAGCGCGGAAAACGACGAAAAACTTTATATTAAAACTATCGACCTCGAAATAGATTCAAAGGATGTTTTCGAGGGAGTGTAAACCTTAAGCATATTTCGTAATGTTTTACATTGTTTCCTACGATATAAAAGACGACAAAACGAGGCTTAAATTATTTAAACTTCTTAAAGACTACGGAACCCACGTACAGTTCGGCGTTGTATTGGATCCCAGCAATCATCTTTTTCCAATGTCGGTTGCGTTTCTTATTAAGATAAATGAATCGAAAGAAGTGGAAGAAGAACGGAAATTTGCGCTAAATGCCATAGATATTTTTTTAAAAGAAGGACTGCTCGGAAGAAACGACAATCCAAAAGAACCCTACCTATTCGTTAAAAATTGGAACGACATCTATAAGGCTTCAAAACCTGGCAAAAAGACAGAATGGACTAAAGAGCGCGTAGAAGAAATTCTTAAGGAGAACGATTATAA
>DAHVOJ010000019.1 GCA_027318865.1 bacterium
GGGATATAAATGTTTATCCGTATGTCTGTAACTGAAAACTCCAAAATCCGTTTTAAAATTTTTCGACCTTAAAACGGTAGCGGAGGTCAACTCATATACCGATTCCGGTATCAGTCCGTAATAATAAAGCGCATAATCGAAAGAGATATAAGACGGCCCGTAAAGATTATTGGCTATTATCTCTTTTGAAACGATATTTCCGGCATACGGCGAAACGTAAATATACACGCCCCTCTTTAAAGTTTTAAGGGTTCCTTGTTTTATCATATACTCTATTTTATCGTTCGGTCTTTTATATCCGATATTATTAAGTATAGACGATAAAACACCGTGGTCGATAGGCGCAGACGAAAGTTTTCCAAGCTTTTGCTCTAATATGATATCGGCATCGGTCATATATATTATATATATTTTTTAAGTTTTTAGATGTTTTAAGTATTTATCATAATTTATAAATTTACATACTTAATCGGTATTAATCCGATTTATTATGTAATAATAACATATTTTTATTAAAAAAGCAAATGGGCGGATAGTGGAGTAGAATACCAAAAGAAAATTAAAGAGGAAGTAGATAGATAAAAAAATTGACTGACAAATGGGAGCGTATAGATTATATTACTAAATTTAAAAATGGGCAACGAAAAAATTACAGTTTTTTTTAACGCTAACTGTTTTTAACGCTAACGCGAAAATTAGCAAAATTACCCCGATTCCCAATGTTATATAACTCTGTTAGCATTTATTACTCCTTTAATATATCTAATGCCGTCTATAATAGAGTCCGTCTGTTTACTGCCTTTGACTTCTATGTCAAACAAAAGAACCGCTCTTCCGTCCTTCAACGTTCTGACTTGCGCCCTGGATATATTTGCGCCCTTGGATGCGATCGAAGAAGCTATGTCTGCCAAAACGCCTTTTTTATCGTCTGTTATAACTTTTATTTTTGTTTCGAATAATTCGGCTTTAGATAAATCCGATTTACTAGCGGACGTTTCTTTCCAGTTCACGCTTATAAGCCTGCTTTTATCGATGCCTATTATGTTTTTGCAATCGGATTTATGGACTATGACGCCCCTGCCTCTTGAAATAAACCCTGCTATATCGTCACCGGGTATAGGACGACAGCATCCGGCAAGCTTGTATAGAAGTCCATCGCCGAAAGAAGAAACTATCGCATCGCTTTTCCCTTGACCGGGCTTAATTTTTTGAAGAATTTTATTTATTACGCTGCCGGTGGTTTTAGTGATTAGCGATATCTTATCCGTCTTTTTATAACCGGATATAACTAAAGAAAATATATATTGCGGCGAATATTTACCGTAACCTACGCCTGCGAACAGTTCTTCTTCCGTTTTTAAAGAAAGTTTTTGCATAGCCTGAACAACTAATTCCTTAAAATCTAAAACTTTATTTTCTAATTTTTTAAATTCCTTTTCTAAAGTTTCTTGTCCCGATGAAATACTTTCTTCTCTTTCCGCCTGCCTGACATAACTTCTTATCTTAGAAATAGCCTTGGAAGACTTTGCATATCTCAACCAATCGCTTGAAGGATGCTGTCCTTCTTTAGTTATAATTTCTACTATATCGCCGTTAGCAAGTTTATGCCTGAGAGGAACCATGACGCCGTTTACAATAGCGCCTGTAGTTTTGTCGCCTACCTCCGTATGTATATAATATGCAAAGTCGATAGGCGTGGAATCTTTGGGAAGAGCTATAACTTTTCCTTTAGGAGTAAAAACATAAACTTCTTCCTGAAAAAGGTCTATTTTTACGCTGTCTAAAAACTCGTGCGGGTCCTTAAGATCTCTTTGATATTCCACTAATTGTCTCAACCAGTTAAACTGCTCGACGTCCTCTTTTTCGGCAGTCATATTCTCTTTATATTTCCAGTGCGCCGCAATACCGAATTCGTCTATAAAATGCATCTCTTTTGTTCTAATCTGTATTTCAACCCTCATTCCTTCCGGACCTATTACCGTAGTATGGAGGGAACGGTATAAATTAGCCTTGGGCATCGCTATATAATCTTTAATCCTTCCCGAAATAGGTTTCCAGATAGAATGGACTATGCCTAGGGCTTCGTAGCATTCCGTTTCGTTATCGACTATAATTCTTAGAGCCAGCAAATCATATATATCTTCAAAACTAACATGCTGCTCCATCATTTTTTTATAAATGCTGTAAAAATGTTTCGGCCTTCCGTAAATTTCGGCTTTAAGATTGTGTTTTTCTAAATTTTCTCTCAGTATATCGGTAACCTTTTCTATATATTTTTCTCTCTCGGTCTTTTTTTTATTTATCTTAATAGTTAAATCTTTATATGCCTGCGGGTTTAAGTATTTAAAAGAAAGGTCTTCCAACTCGCTTTTTATAAAAAATATTCCCAGTCTGTTAGCTAACGGGGCATAAATATCAAGGGTTTCCTGAGCTATTTTAACCTGTTTTTCCTTCGGAAGAACGTCGAGGGTCAGTAAATTATGCAATCTGTCGGCTAATTTTATAATGATAATCCTTATATCTTTAGCCATAGCGACAATCATTTTCCTGATATTTTCGGCTTCAAACTCTTCGGAACTTTTAAATGTAAGTTTGCCTAATTTCGTCAATCCGTCAACTATAAATGCAACCTCTTCTCCGAATTCACGTTCAACATCTTCTATCGCCGTTAAGGTATCTTCAACCGTATCGTGAAGAAGCGCCGATACTACGGAAGCGCAGTCCATTCTTAATCCTGCGACGATAGCGGCAACTTCTATCGGATGGGTCAGATAAGGCTCTCCCGATATTCTTTTTTGCCCCTGATGCTTTTTTTTAGAGAAATTATAGGCTTTTTTAAGCAGCTTGAACTTTTCGGCATGTATTTCGTCTATATCGATATCGTCAAACGTGTTTATATTATTCCTGAATATTTCTATAATATTATTAAGCGAGCTGAAATCACCGGAGGGATTTACCGTAACAAGATTTTCGTTTGCAAGGCTCATATTATAATCGTTACTATTTTTGTTTCTGTTTAACGCCTATATATCCTTGCGCTATTTCTCTTAATGCTACGACTATAGGCTTATTTTTTGAAACCACCTTAGGTTCGGCTCCTTCCATTAGCTGTCTTGCCCTTTTTGCCGCTATTATTACAAGCGCAAACCTGTTTTCTACATTAGTCAAACAATCTTCGATAGTTACTCTTGCCATTTAATATTCCTCCTTATTCTTATTATATATTTATTATATATTATTGTTGTTTACGTTTTCGGTTTGAGCTTATTTAAATTTTTACACCTCTCGGCGATAACGATTGATTTTAATTTTATGTACGCTTCGTTTAAATCGTCGTTTGTAATAATATAATCGTAAAACACGCCATGTTTAATTTCCTTATATGCCGTATTTAATCTTTTATTCAACTCTTCGTCGTCCATACCGCCTCTTTTTTTTAATCTTTCGCAAAGTCCTTCATAAGAAGGCGGCGTTATAAATATAGCGACCAAACCGCCTTTACCCGCAACGGTATCGGCTTTGACGCCGCGATATATTTTCATTAATTTTTCGACCCCCTGAACATCTATTTCTAATAAAATATCATGCGAAGAATCAGGATTATAAACGGAATTATACGCCGTTCCGTATCTTTTGCCAAAAACATTAGCCCATTCTATAAACTCATCGTCTCTTATCATTCTGTCGAATTCGGCGTCGCTGATAAAATGATAACTCGCTCCGTTTTCCTCGCCCGCTCTTTTTGCTCTCGTAGTAAAAGAAATACTGCTTCTTATGTCCTTAAAATCTTGCAAAAGCATGTTACACAAGGTGGTTTTGCCGGTACCCGATGGAGCCGACACCGCAAAAATTAAACCCTTTGGCTTTCCATCAAAATGCAGCGATTTGTCTTCAAATTTCATATTTTTTTGTTCATTTCATTTATAAAAAAACACCGTTAATCCTTGCCTTTCAATCTTGCTATAATAGTTGAAGTATTAAGCGCCGAAAGTATTATGTGCCCAGAATCGGTAATTATCACCGACCTCGTCTTCCTTCCTTCGGTGGCATCTACTAAATTGTTGCCGTCCTTTGCGGTTTCCCTTAACCTTTTCATTGGAGAAGAACCCGGCGACACAACTGCAACGACCCTGTTTTGCAGAACGACGTTCCCGAACCCTATATTGATAAGTTTTTGCATTTAAATTTTTAATTTATAGTTATATTATATTTTTATTTTAAATCGAAGGACAGCAATTGCGTCAGTTCGTCCACTCCTACCGCATACGTTCCAAGCTGTGAAACTGCAATACTTGCGGCGGCATTTGCGATATAGCAGGCGTCGGAAATACTCGCGCCGACGCTTCTTGCAACTGCAAGCGTAGAAATAACGGTATCTCCCGCTCCGGTAACGTCATATACTTCTTTTGCGCGCGCATGCAGATGCAAAGGCTTTCCCCCGCTATTTGCGCCGCCGCTAAAAAGAGACATGCCGTCTTCGCCTCTTGTTATAAGCAAATAATCCGGCCTTACTTTTTTGAGAATAATCCTGCTTGCCTTTTCAAGCGTCTTTTCGTCTTTTATTTTTACGTTTGCGCCGCCGGAAGTTTCATTAATATTAGGGGTTAAAATAGAAACGTTTTTATAAAATTTGAAGTTTTCTACCTTAGGGTCGAGAGCGATAAATTTATTCTTTTCCCTCAAAAAACTTACTAAGGTCGAAAAGAAATTTTTTTCTATTAATCCCTTGCCGTAATCGGAGATTATTACCGCATCTATATCATCGGCAATATTTTTAATTACTTCCAAAAGCCGTCTATAAACCGCCGGATTAAATTTTCCGTTATCCTCCCTGTCGAACCTGACAATTTGCTGATTATGGGCAATAACTCTGGTTTTAATAATGGTTTGAAAATTTTTTAAAGTCAAAATATAAGAAGGATCCGCTTTGCCTGATTTGCCGATTAATTTTTTTAATATATCGCCGTTATAGTCGTCTCCCACGATGCCTGCTATAAAAACTTTAGCGCCGAGTTTAGCCACGTTGCTTACCACGTTAGCGGCTCCGCCCGGCATCAGCTTTTCCGACTTTACGTTAACCACCGGCACCGGAGCTTCGGGAGATATCCTGTTTACCGTTCCGTAAACAAAATGGTCAACCATAATATCCCCGACTACAAGTATTCTCGCTTGATTAAATCTTTTTATTATCTTAAGCAAATTTTCGGACATGACATGACGTATATATATTAATAAATAAATCTATAGTTTTATCTGCGCATTCATCTATATTAAATTTTTCGACAACTGTTTTTCTGGCAGAATCTGCAACTTCTTTTAAATTTTCTTTATTATTATACACGAAAACCAGCTTTTGATAAATAGCATTTATATCGCCGCTCTTTACTACAAAACCGTTTTTGCCGTCCGCCACGACTTCCGGCATGCCTCCGGCATCGGAAACAATTACTATTTTTTTCATGGACATAGATTCCAACAAAGCAAGCGGAAGGCCTTCTTTTAAAGAAGGGAACGCAACGGCATCTAATTCGTTTAAAAAAGAAACTAAATTGCCGCCGATAAATCCCACAAAATATACCGAATTATAAATATCTAAATCTTTAGCTTTTTTAATAAGCTCGTCTTTCAGGAGTCCCGTTCCTGCAATAAAAAACTTGGCTTCCGGTATTTTAAGCAGAACAAATTTTGCGGCGTCTAAAAATAGTTCTACCCCTTTTTCGCGGGAAAGCCTTGCGATCATTCCGACGTTAAACGGTCTGCCGCCGCCCGCCTCCAAACCGGCGGCGGACGAGGCGTATTTTTTTTTAGGAAGTCCTTCCGCTTCGGGATTAAATTTTTCGGTATCTATTCCGTTATAAATAACGCCGAGCTTTGTTTCGTCCATCCCTTGAGATATTAAATTTTCCCTTACCGTATTGGAAACGCATATTACATAATCGCTGTATTTATACTGGTTTTTTTTATTAAGCCCGTGCGCGGTGGAAATGGATTTTATTCCTGCAATCTTTGCCGCTATGCTTCCGATAAAATTAGCTTTCGACAGATGAGTATGAATTATATCGAATTTATTTTTTTTTATAAAGTATGCGATTCTTAAAACGGATGCGGGATTATATTTGAAACCGGCGCCGCTCATTTTAAAAGGCAATCCGCTGTTTTGCAAAAATTTAAAAACGGATAACTCCGTATTTTTGCCGTTTTCTCCTGCCGACGATAAAATAAAAATTTCGTGACCCTTCTCCGCAAATTTTTTAGATAAATTAACGACGTAATTTTCGGCGCCGCCTATGTTTGAAGGGGTTATGAATTCTAAAATTTTCATTAACTGTACTATAGTTTTGTTTTCGTCAATTAATTTATTTTGATTTTTAAAAAAGCCTTTATTTTTTTTGCCGCGTTCGACGTTTCGTTTATAGAATCTTTTACTAATCTGTATATCAGCATCTTAAAAAACTGCGCCGCACCTTTTTTTTCCTTCATAAAGGTCTTAAAATCGTCTATTTCCCAATCCTGTTTGGAAGCAAGTTCCCTGAAAGCCGCCGGATGAAAATCGATATTTTTTCTGTCTATTCTTTCGAGCCATCCGAAATCTGAATATATATATTTATCGACGCGCGGGTCGTAGTTGGAAACCCAATTTTTCAACCTATTTATTATCTGAAAGTTATAAAGCCTTTCCATTTCTCTGTCTTTTTTATACATACCGGCGGGATTTTTAGCCCTGCCGTAATGAAACATATTTACGTTCAAAGGCAATGCATTTTTATTTTCCATGTTTATCTTTACGCCGTTTATATCTTTGAAACCCATAGCGTCGCCCCATGAAAAAACAGTTCCGTCGTTTCTTATAATTCTTACTTCTTTATCGTAGAAAAATTTTCTTTCCGACTTTTTTGCATATGAAAAATAGCCGCCAAAAAAATGTATGTAGTCGAAAACAAAACCCTTTACGTCTTTATTGTTAATATTTTCTTCGAGAACGCGGGTAATCTTGTCATAATCTTTTTCATGGATTCCCTCGTCGCACTGAACATAAAGACCGTAATCTCCCGTAATATTTTGTATCGCTATATTGGTTTTCTCGGATAAAATAGTTCCGCTTTTCTTTGTAATTTTCCAGTCCGATTCTATTAATTTAATTTTTGGATTGAGATACCTCAGTTTTTCGAGTTCGTTTTTAGTTTCATCCGCGCTTTCGCATACGACTACCGCAAATTCCTCAACTAACGGAAGCGCGGACATAATAGACTCTCTAAAAGGATAACCCATTAAAATGCCGTTTCTTATAAATGTAAAACCGGAAATTTTCACTTATTCGATCGATTTAATTATCTTAATTATCTTAATTTATAAATAATTTTAATTTTTATTAGAATTTAATAAAAACTTGTATCCTTCTATCAAATCTTCAGGCATAATATAACTCATGCAATCGGGATAACCTTTTGTTTTAAAACCTTCTCTATCGCAATCTTTATAAAAACAGTGATAACATCCTATTTTTTTATCGATTATATACATTTTATCCGATAATGGAGCGCAGACGGCGGGGTCGGTCGAACCGAAAAGCGCTATTACCGCTGCATTCAACGCCGAAGATAAATGCATGGTTCCGTTATCGACGGAAACGACTAAGTTCGACAGATAAATAAGCCCTCCGAGAGCATATATATCCGTTAATCCGGTTAAATTAATACTCATATGCTTGTTTTCTATTTTATCGTATATTTCTTTAGAAATAGGAACATTTTTTTTACTTCCGGTAATAACTACAAAAAACCCTTTTTTATTTAAAAAATCGGCGAAAATGGAAAATAATCCGGGCGGCGCTTCTTTTGATTTTCTTGTGGAGCCGGGAGAAAACAGGACGAATTTAAAACTTCCTTCATCTATATTTGTCCCGTAACCGTTAAACGAATTTTTTAAAATATTCTTTGCATTTTTTATATCGGCGTCTTCTATGCTATAAACGTAATTTCCGCTAAAATATTTACCGACGGCGTTTATATAAAAAGGCTCGATAAATTTTAACGATTTATTTATATTATTTATATTTTTGTCGAATTTTATCCTGTCGTGCAAAAAAAAATTATTTAAAAATTTTTCTTGTCCTACCTGTTTTTCCGAAAGCAGAAATCCTAAAACGGAAAACTTAAAAGACGTAAGGAAATTAACGCATATATAAAATTTACGCCTGTCGGTTTTATCAATATCCTTAAGCACGAAAAATAATTTAAAAAAGCCGATGATTCCTTTTATACCGCTAAGTCTTTCCGTTTCGACGATTTTATCTATATCTGGATTTCTTCGTAAAATACGGGAGGCGCTCCCGGAGGCGACGGCTGTAATCCTGCTTTCCGGAAATTTAAGCTTTAAAGCTCTGATTGCCGGAGTCAGCGCTAATACGTCGCCGATATAATTATGACCGAATACCAATATATCTTTTATACTTTTTTTATCTTTCATCGGGTTGTTTTACTTATTCTTTTTTGCTTATTAATAATAATATCGTTTTCTTTTATTTTATATCGATATCGCTTTTTATTATATCAAAAACTAAACCGGGGGTAATTCTTTTCATGCACAAAACGCATTCAGTCAAATTATTCTTTTCTATTTTATTGAGCGGGCATTCTTTTTTAAAACAGGGAATACATATCAAATTACCCCTTAATACGGTAAAATTTTTTCCGACCGGACCGGTAAGCGCCGGGTCGGTGGGTCCGAACAGCGCTATTGTTTTAAGGCGGCTGAGCAAAGCGGCAATATGCATAAGACCGGAATCCGGCGTTATAAAATAATCCATTTTATTAAGAAGTTCTTTAGCCTGCGGCAGCGTTGTTTTTCCGATTGCGTTTACGACGTTCGGGCTGTTCAAAGATATTAATATTTCGTCGGCTAAATATTCTTCTCCATTGCCCCCGAATATTACTATGTATGCGTTAAAAGAAGCTAAAAGGCGCTTAGAAAGTTCTATAAAATATTTAACCGGCCACCTTTTAGTCTTCCAAGTTCCCGTAGGATTTATACCTATAAAGACGGTTTTTTTTCTCTCCGTATTTTTTACGTTTACATCATTTGCATATCGTTTAAAATTATTTTCCAAAAAATCTGCCGCAAATTTTTTATCTTCTACGGAGGTTGCAAGCATAGGCGCCGGTTCTTCTATTTTAGCGCCGCCGCTGTTTTCCGCCAGAAAAAGATAAAAATTAACCGCATGCTCAAGCGGCCTTCCTTTCCTTAAAATCTTTTTATTGCATAAAAACCCAAGTTTAGCATATTCTTCATAGTATCTGGAAGGCGCGCCGCTTAAAAACGAAAAAATAGACGACCTGTCAACCCCCTGTAAATCAATAGCTATATCATAGCGGCGACTCCTTAATTTTTTGATTAACGATAAATAATCTTTAATTTTAAAATTTTTTTTATCGATAACTATGACCTCGTCCACATTGGGATTTAAAAGCGCTATATCTTTAGCTTTATCTTCTATAAGCCATGTAATAAAGCTATCCGGATAACCTTTTCGTATAGATTCAACCGCCGGAACGGCAAGAAGGCAGTCGCCTATAGAGCTTAATTTTATGATTAATATCTTCATAATTTATTTTAGTAAAAAAGTCTTACCTTTAAAATTTTTCTTTTGAATTTAAAAAAATCGGTATTGTGCCTTATTGCAACTCTTTTTAAAGCAAAAAAATCGGCCCCATTTTTCACTATGCCTGTTTTTGTAATGCAGGCTCCGTAAAAACCGGCTTTCCGGACAAGCGATTTGACTTCTTCGTTATGCTCTCCGTAAGGATATGCAAAAAAGTTTATTTTAACGCCTAACAAATCTTCGAGGTCTTTTTTGGAATTGGAAATTTCCGTGAATGCCTCTTCCGGCGAAATTCCGGTAAGATGAGGGTGCGTTAAAGTGTGGGCGCCGATTTCGACTCCGTATTTCATCAGTTCTTCAAGTTCGTATACGTTTAACATTGCGTCTTCGTTTTCTCCGTTGTTTATGTCCCATTCGTTTATCCTGCCCGTTAGTCCGGAAACCATGAAAACGGTAGCGGTTACCCCGTTATTTCTCATAACTTTCAATCCGCTTGAATAAATCGATTTTGAACCGTCGTCGAATGTTATTGCGGCATATTTTTTATTTTTTTCTATTGAATTATCCGGGTTAAAATTCTTTGGATTAAACGAATCCGTTTTTTCAGTTTTGTAATTGTAATAATAATCATAAATATTTTTTAATTCGGAGAGCGTTAAAAATACATAACCGGCATCTTTTAAATATTTAATCTGTTCGTCAAAGTTTTCTTCCGTAACGTATAGTCCGGGAAATTTGGCATTTTGAGGATATTTTCCTATTTTGTGATATAAAAGAATTATGAATTTTGGTTTTTTAATCATATGTCATTTATATTATACTATAATTATAATTTTTTTAAATTCAAATTGTATTGTTCAAATTGTATTTGTATTTGTATATTGATTCAAAACATTATAATATATTAGTAAGGAATAAAAAAATAATATGACGGAAAACATAAATTATAAAAATTACAATTTTAAGGGCGCAAGAACTTCTTTATCGATAATAATTCCGGCTTACAACGAAGAAAAAAGGATTAAACATACTATCATTGCGCTTAGGTCATATCTAAAATCCAAAAAATATCGTTACGAAATAATAGTCGTCGACGACGGAAGTACCGACGGTACGTTAAACGTCCTGAAAGATAGTCTTTCGACCGATTTAAGGGTGATAACTATTACAAAAAGCGGCAAAGGCGCAGCCGTTAAAGAAGGAATACTTTCTGCTGACGATGAAAACGAATACGTCTTTTTTATGGACGCCGATCTGTCCACGGACGAAGGTGAAATAGGAAATTTTATAGACATATTTAAAAAAGAACCCCAAACCGAAATTATAATAGGTTCGCGCTATCTTCCCGAAGGCGCGGTCATAGTCCAGCCGCCTTTTAGAAATTTAGTCGGCAGGACGTTTAGTTCGGTTAAATCTAAACTCCTCGGTATAAATTTTTTCGATTCGCAATGCGGGTTTAAAGCATTCAGGATACAGACGGCAAAAAATATTTTTGCTAAATCTAAAATAAAAGGTTTTTCTTTTGACGTCGAAATACTTTATATGGCGCTTTTAAATAATATAAAAGTAAAAGAGGCAAGCGTAAACTGGCGGCATAAACCGGGCGGGCACGTCAATTTGATTGCCGATTCGGTACCTATGCTGATCGAGCTTTTTCAGATATTCCTCAATCGAAATAAATATTTTTTATAACTAAACGATAAATGATTTTTAAAAAACTCGGCAAAGATTTCTACGTTCGCGAAGATACCGTAAAAATAGCCCGTGAACTTCTTGGAAAATATTTATTGACCGATATAGGCGGAGAGGGCGTAACGGGCGGCAAAATCGTGGAGACCGAAGCTTATCTTGGAGCTATAGACAAGGCATCCCACGGATACGGCAACAAAAAAACTGATAGAAATAAAAATTTATATAAAGAAGGCGGACATGCTTATGTTTATTTCATATACGGGATGTATTACCTGTTCAACGTCGTTACGGGGGGAAAAAATTTCGCCGATGCCGTTCTAATAAGGGCGCTTGAGCCTGAAATCGGTCTGGATACAATGACCAAAAGAAGAAATGAAAATAAAAAAAATAAAACCGGCGGCGGTAGAGGCAAAGATAATGAAATTAAAAGAATAACGTCCGGTCCGGGTCTTTTAACTATCGCTCTAGGTATAGATTTGAGACATAACGGCATTCCGGTCTGCGAAAATAGAGCCTGGCAAAGAAGCGCAGATCTTAAAATATGGCTTGAAGATAGAAATGCAAATATAAAGGATGAAGACGTCATCGAAACACAGAGGGTAGGCGTGGATTACGCCGCAGAACATTCCTTACTGCCGTACAGATTTAAAATCAAGGGAAACATCTGGGTAAGCAGATAAAGCGGTAAAGCGGATAAAACTATATTTTAGGCCGCAGCCGTTAAACCGCAGCCTAAAATATTATCGAACGTTATTTCTTCTTTGTCGACGGTTTTTTTGTTTCTTTTTTTATGGGCTTATTTGCCATTATCTTCACCTCCGGTTATTAGGCTTAAATCCTGTTCCAATTCCTATGTTTTTAATTCATTAGCCGGCTGAAACCTGTTCCTCATCGAACGTAAGTAAGCCATTTTTCATATTTTTTGTTTCCGCCTTTTACTATGTCAAAAAATATTTTTTGAAGTTCAAGGGCAATTTTGCCGGCTTTTCCTATTCCTATTTTTCTGTCGTCTATTTCCCTGACGGGGGTAACCTCTGCTGCGGTTCCGGTTAAAAAAACCTCGTCGGCAATATAAAGTTCGTCTCTCGTTACCCTTTCTTCCTTAATTCTTAAACCCATTTCTTTTTCCATCACTTCTATGATACTGTTTCTCGTAATGCCGGGCAAAACGGACGACAGCGGAGGGGTTTTTATATAGCCGTCGGAATAAACAAAAATATTTTCGCCGCTCGCCTCGCAGACAAAACCCGAAGTGTCGAGCATTATCGCTTCGTCGCAACCGGCGTTTACCGCTTCTTTCTTGGCAAGAATAGAATTTATATACTGCCCCGTGGCTTTAGACATTCCCATAAATGTATTTACATGGAATCTGGCATAAGAGGATACTTTCGCCCTGATGCCGTTTTTGAGGGCTTCTTCGCCGAGGTAAGCCCCCCAGTACCATGCCGAAATTGCCACCCTAGTATCGTAATTTTTTAGGAATATGCCGAGTCCGCCCCCGTCGCCTATGAATACTATGGGCCTAATATAACACTCTTTAAATTTATTTATTTTAACCGTTTCGACGATTGCATCTTTTATTTCTTTTTTTTCGTAAGGAACGGGGATTTGAAGAATATGGCAAGAGTTGTAAAGTCTGTCTATATGTTTGTCGAGCCTGAAAACAACCGAACCCTTTTTTTTTGTTTCGTAGCATCTTATGCCTTCGAACGCGCCGAGACCGTAATGAAGGGAATGGCTGTTGACGGAAACGTTGGCATCTTTGTAATCGACGAATTTTCCGTCGAGCCATACTTTTGAGCCTTCAAAAGGACTGCCGCTTTTCTTGCCGGCTGTTTTTTCGACTTTCATAATTTTTCTCTCTTTTAAAATTTACAATTTTAAAAATTAATTTAATTTTTTATTTTAATACATTATGCTCATAATTTTATAATTATATATATTATTAATTATATACAATTATAAGTGCTTTATTATATTATCATTTGTCGAAAGCGTCTGCAATAGATTTTTTATAATCGGGATAAAGAATTCCTTTTTCGGTTATTATGGCAGATACGTATCTATTTGGGGTTACGTCGAAAGCGTAATTTAACGCCTTTGCGTTTTCGGGCGCAATCCTTTTGCCGAATACCGTGACAACCTCGTTTATATCCCGTTCCTCAATAGGAATTTCATCGCCGGATTCAAGGTTTATATCTATCGTAGAAAGCGGTGCGGCTACGTAAAACGGAATATTATTTTCTTTTGCAAGAACCGCGACCTGATAAGTGCCGATTTTATTAGCGACGTCGCCGTTGGAGGCTATTCTGTCGGCGCCGACTATTACGGCATCGATTTTGCCTTTTCTCATTAAAAGTCCTGCGGAATTATCGGCGATAAGCGTAACGGATATCCCGTCTTCCATCAATTCCCATGTAGTAAGCCTTGCTCCCTGAAGAAACGGTCTTGTTTCGTCTGAAATTACCGATATTTTTTTATTTTGCGAAACCGCCGCCCTTATTACTCCCAGCGCGGTGCCGTAACCGGCGGTGGCAAGCGCGCCCGCGTTGCAGTGGGTAAGAACGTTAAAACCGTCTTTAAGAAGAGCCGCTCCGTAATGCCCCATTTTTTTGTTGATTTCTATATCTTCATCGTAAATTTTGAGAGATTCGGCTCTTATCAAATCTACTATATCTTTTAAGCCGGAACCCGAACCGTCTTCCTCCCTGCCTTTTTCTCCCGCTTTTCCTTCTTTCCCAACGAGTTTTTTAATTCTGTCAACCGCCCATCCGAGATTTACCGCCGTAGGTCTTGCCGAGAACATAAAACCGGCTATATCAAAAAATTTCTTTTTAAACGTTTCGTAATTGTTTACTTCCGGTAAATCAAGCAGGGATTTAGCGCCTAGATATAAACCGAAAGCCGCGGAAACTCCGATTGCGGGAGCACCCCTCACGAGCATATCTTTTATGGCGCCGTAAACGTCTTTATATGTTTTTAATTCGACGTAAATTATTTCAAGAGGCAGTTTCCTCTGGTCCAGCATTTCGACGACGTCGTCGTCTCTTAATCTTAGCGTATAAAAAGCCACTTTATGCCTCCGTATAATAAAAACTTTAAAAATTTATATCGATAGCTTCGACTATTTGCTTAACTATCTTCTGGTGCAATATCTTATTTGAATGAAACGGAACAACTACCCTGACATTTTTCTTTATATATATCCTATGGCTGCCCTTACTCCTGATTAATTCAAATCCGGCTTTTAATAATAAGGATTCGGCTTCATTAGGCGTTAATTTTGGAAGCTTAGGCAACATTCACCTCTAAAGAAGCGGTAAGAATTTCTTTGCTTAAATATTT
The DNA here is from genome assembly GCA_027318865.1 of bacterium. Lineage (GTDB taxonomy): Bacteria > SZUA-79 > SZUA-79 > Acidulodesulfobacterales > Acidulodesulfobacteraceae > Acidulodesulfobacterium_A. The sequence continues at coordinate 14,636 of DAHVOJ010000019.1, forward strand.
TTTTCTTTCAACTTTAGTCAATGTTTCCAAATATAACTCGATAGCTTCTTTGATATTGTCTATTACTTCTTCATAAGAATCGCCTTGCGTCTGACATCCTTTAAGTTCAGGGCAATATGCGTAATAACCGTGTTCGTCTTTTTCGATAATTATAGCAACTTTATATGGCATAAATCAGCTCCTCCCGCTTTTATAATTCTCGATATTTTTTTGCAATATCTCGTTCACTTTTTTAGGATTGGCTTTGCCCTTCGTTTTTTTCATCGCTTCTCCGACGAAAAAGCCGAATAATTTGTCTTTTCCGCTTATAAGGTCGGCAAATTCTTTCCGATTTTCGTCAATCGCCTGTTTTATTATTTCTTCGATGCCTTTGTCGTCGGAAACCTGGGCAAGATTCTTTTCTTTGATAACTTCTCCGGCTTTTTTCCTGGACGAAAGCATTTCCGCCAGCACGGTTTTACCCGTGTTCCTGTTAATACTGCCGGATTCTACCGCCGTTATCAGCTCAAGAAAATCTTGGGCTTTAATCGGGCTTCTTCCTTCTCCTTCCCTTGCTTTCAATTCCGAAAGCAGTTCGTTTATAATCCAGTTCGCCAATTTTTTTATCCCGACCCTGCCGCCGTTTTCCTTTATTAAATCTTCGAAATAATGCGCAATGTCTTTATCCTGCGTAAGCACTTCCGCATCGTATTCCGTCAGCTTATATTCCGAAACGTATCTGCCTCTTTTTACTGCGGGAAGCTCCGTCAGCGAATTTTTAACTTCGGATATAAACTCTTCCGATAATATAAGCGGCGGCAGATCCGGCTCCTCAAAATACCTGTAGTCGTGGGCATCTTCTTTTCCCCTCATAGGCCTCGTAATATTTTCCTTGGAATCGTAAAGCCTTGTTTCCTGAATAACTTTTCCGCCGCTTAAAACGACGTCTATCTGTCTTTCTATTTCGTATTCTATGGCTTTTTCGACGAACTTAAAGGAATTTACGTTTTTAACTTCGGCTCTCGTCCCAAGCCGAGGGTCCCCTTTACGCCTGACGGAAACGTTAGCGTCGCACCTGAAACTGCCTTCCTCCATATTTCCGTCGGAAACTCCGAGATAAACGAGTGTCTCCCTGAGCGCCTTCAGATAAGCGGCGGCTTCCGATGCCGAGTTTATATCCGGTTCGGAAACTATTTCCACGAGGGGCGTGCCTGCCCTGTTTAAATCCACATAGGACTGATTTCCTATATGAATTAATTTTCCCGCGTCTTCTTCTATATGCAGTCTGTTTATCCTTATTTTCTTTTCTCCGCCGCCGGTTTGGATATTCAAATAGCCGTTTGAAGAAACAGGGTCTAAATATTGCGATATTTGATAGCCTTTCGGCAAATCGGGATAGAAATAGTTCTTTCTTGCAAAAAGGCTTTTTCTGTTTATATCGATATTTAAAGCAAGCGCCGCCTTTACCGCAAGTTTTACCCCTTCAAAATTTATTACCGGAAGGGCTCCCGGAAGCGCAAGGCAGACCGGACATACCGCCGTATTAGGCTCCATGCCGAAAACATTTGGGCATGGGCAGAACATCTTGGTCTTAGTTAAAAGCTGTGAATGTACTTCGAGTCCTATGACCGCCTCGAATGAATCGTTATTATTCATATTATAATCCCTCATTTAAAAAATAAATCCGACACCTTTTTATAAACCACCCCGTCAGGCTGACGCCTGACACCCCTCCTTTTTAAGGAGGGGAGCTTTTTGTTAATGCTTATTACAATCCTTGTACGAAGGAGGGGAGCTTTTTGTTAATGCTTATTACAATCCTTGTACGTTTGCGCTTTTACTATATATCCAATTTTCTAAATCCGGCATTTTCTCTGAACTTCACTTCGTCCTCTATAATTTTTGCAACCGAAAGAAGTCTGTCTTCCGCCGCCCAAGGCGATATAATCTGCAAACCTACGGGAAGAACGCCGTTTTGCTTCGACGGATTTTTTACCGTGCCGACCGGCATGCTTAACCCCGGCAAATACGCAAGATTAACGGAAATCGTGTAAATATCGGACAGATACATGCTTAAAGGATCTGCCGTCTTCTCGCCTATTAAAAATGCCGGGGTCGGCGAAGTAGGCCCTATTATCACATCGACTTTTCCGAATGCGTCTTTGTAATTCTTTACGATAAGCTTTCTGACAGAAGATGCTTTCTTGTAATAAGCATCGTAGTAACCTGCGGATAAAGCAAAAGTCCCTAAAATTATGCGCCTTTTAACCTCGTTTCCGAATCCGGTTTCCCTTGATTTTCTGTAAAGGCCGTCCAGACTTTGCATTTCGTTTCCGCTTTCTTCCTTATATCTGTAACCGTATCTTATACCGTCGTATCTTTCTAAGTTTGAGCTTGCCTCGCTTGTGGCAATTATATAATAAGCCGCAACCGAATATTTAGTATCCGGCAGCGATATACCTACTATATCCGCTCCCAGTTCTTTTAATAAAGCTTTGATTTCCGAAATTTTAGAACCTATTTCCGGGTCTAAACCTTCAGAAAAAAATTCGACCGGAATTCCCACCCTTAATCCTTTCATTAACGATTTATCGGCTTTTTTCACTATTCCGGCATAATCTTTAACTTCAAATCTCCTGGTGGTCTGGTCTTTTTCGTCGAACCCCGCAACCGCTCCGAGCATAATCGCGGCATCCGTTACGTCTTTTGAAAGGACGCCCGCCTGGTCGAGCGAGGAACTGAATGCTATAATTCCGTATCTCGAAATTAAACCGTAAGTCGGCTTCAATCCAACTACGCCGCAGAGGGCGGCAGGCTGTCTGACGGAACCGCCCGTATCCGTTCCGAAAGAGCCGGCGCATAAATCCGCGGCGACCGATGCGGCGGAGCCTCCGCTCGAACCGCCCGGAACCCTGTTTAAATCGTAAGGATTTTTCGTTATTTTATATGCGCTGTTTTCCGTCGAAGAACCCATGGCAAATTCGTCTAAATTCGTCTTTCCCAAAAAAACATAATGATTTTCTTTCAACTTCTTAACAACCGTAGAATCGTAAGGGCTTATAAAATTATCTAATATTTTTGATGCGCACGTCGTCTTTTTGCCTTTTATTAAGAAAATATCTTTTATGGAAAGCGGTATGCCGGTAAGGGGCGGGAAACCGCCTCCCGAAGCGATGATTTTGTCGGCGGCCTCCGCGTTTCGCACGGCTTCTTCAAAGTCGTTATATAGATAAGCCGAAACTTTAGGGTCTGTTTCTTTGATTCTTTTTATATAAGAATTTAGAATATCTATACTTTTAACCTCTCTCCTTGTCAAAAGACCTGCAAGTTCGCCTATAGTAAGCCTGCATAAATCGTCCATAACTTTATAATCCTCTTTATATTCCGTTCTATTTTTTTTATTTTATTCTATAATCTGCGGCACGACGAAAAAACCGGGTTCACATTTTGAATCGTCGGATACGGCGGTCTGTGTTTCAAAACTAGGCGCATCGGCTTTTACTATGCCGAAATCGAAGGTTCCGTCTATTTTACACTCGTCTATGCGGCAGTCTTTATAAAATTTTTCGTTTAAACCTTCGCTCGAAATTAATTTATCGTACTCCAGCTCGTCTGATACGCCTTCTATTTTTGAAACGTCGGCAGACTGTATCATATCTATATATTCAAGTATTTTAGTCAGTTCCGAGCCGAAATGCGCCGACTCCTCTTCGTTTAAATCCAATTTTGCAAGTTTCATAACATGCTCGATATCCATTTTTTAACCGCCCCCGTTAATCTAATAATATTCGTAGGTATCTACAATTTCTTCGATCAATTCTTCCGGTATTTCGCTTAAAAATCTCGACGGCATATTATACTTATAATCTTTTCCGGACCGTCTTCTTTTTGCCCATGTAAGGTAAAGTTTTTCTTTTGCCCTCGTTATGCCGACGTAGCATAATCTTCTTTCTTCTTCCAGCGACATTTCGTTATCTAACGACCTGATATGCGGGAAAAGGTGTTCTTCGAGACCGGTTATAAAGACGACGGGAAATTCAAGCCCTTTTGCGCTGTGGAGGGTCATAAGCGATACTTTCGTTATATCGGAACCGTCTCCGGAAGCAGGCTCTTCTTTAGTATCGTTAATAGCGCTCTGGTCTAAAAATTCGGTTATATCGTTAAAATCGTGAGCGGCGTTAATTAATTCTTCTATATTTTCGAGCCTGTTGCCGTCTAGTTCGTTGGCTTTTGCTACTCCTGTTTTAAGCATAGATTCATAACCCGAAGTTTTATAGGTAAAATTAATTATACCGGCAAGTTTATCGCCTATACTTATATTTGTATCGGAAATCGCAGATTCTATCCCGGATCTTATTTTTAATATCACGTCGAAATAATTAGCAATGCCCGAAGAAGCGGATATTTTGGCGGAAGATTCGACGCCTGAAATCTTTTGAATCTGCATATTGCTAAACCATCTGAACGACGAAAATAATCCCGTTTTTAAAGCGGTTAAAATATCGGTTCCGTTTTTAAAGGCAATGTCCTGCATATTTTTTATAGTTTTTTCGCCTGCGCCGGTGGGAACGCACTGAATACTTCTTTCAAAACTGACGGCATCTCTGGGATTAACGGCAAACCTGAGAAAAGATAAAATATCTTTTATCTCTTTCCTCTGATAAAATTTTAATCCGCCGTAAATATTATATCTTATGCTTTCTTTTAATAATCTGTCTTCTATAACTCTCGACTGCGAGTTAGCCCTGTATAATATCGCGATATCTTTATTGGAATATCCGTCTTCCCTGATAAGCCTCCGTATTTCTTTTGCTATATAATAACTTTCCGAATAATCGTTATTCGCCTGATAAACGGTAATTATACTGCCTCCGCCTTTCTTATCCGTTTTTAGCGTTTTATCTTTTCTGAGTTTATTTCCTTTGACGAGAGCCGAAGCGGCGTTAAGAATATTTTTAGTCGAACGGTAATTTCTTTCTAATTTTATAACGGAACATCCGCCGTAAGTTTTTTCGAAACTAAGGATATTATCTATGGTAGCGCCTCTAAAGCTGTAAATAGACTGGTCGTCGTCTCCGACTACGCAGATATTTTTATGCCTGCCTGCAAGAAGTTTAATCAGTTTATCCTGAATATAGTTCGTATCTTGAAACTCGTCAACCATAATATATCTGTAAAGCTCGGAATAGCGTTCGAGAATACCCGGGTTATCGCTCAGGAGCTTTACCGCGTTAAACAAAAGGTCGTTAAAATCCATTGCGTTGCTTTCTCTTAGCTTTTTTGAATATTCAGAATATATTACGGCGTAATCTTTCTCCCATGCCCTTACCGTCCCGAAAGATTCTTCCGAAGCAATAAAAGAATTTTTATTTTTTTCTATAAAATATTTCGCCTTTGAAGGAGTAACGACTTTTTCGTTTAAATTGAGCGATTTTATAATTTTAGATATTACTTTGCCGGAATCGTCTTCGTCGAAAACTACGAAAGACCTTTCATAGCCTAAAACATCGGCATGTCTGCGCAAAAGTTTTAGGCAAAACGAATGAAATGTCGAAAATTCCGGCAATTCTTGACCGGCGACGTTACCCGCGGTACCGTTACCGCGTGCGCCGTATCCGTTAAATCCCGCAGATCCTTCATATTTCAGAGCTTTTTTTATTCTTTCTTTCATTTCGCGCGCCGCTTTGTTGGTGAACGTCACGCCAAGTATATTATAAGGCTTTGCCTTGCCTGTTTTTATAAGATGAACCGCCCTTAAAGTTATAACTCTGGTCTTTCCCGAACCTGCCCCCGCAAGTATTAAAAGAGGTCCGTCCTCGTGAGTAACCGCTTTAAACTGTTCTTCGTTCAAACCGTCAAGATAGCCGGCTTTTTGCATATTTTTCACGATAAATATTTTACTCCACGGTAACGCTTTTTGCAAGGTTTCTCGGCTGGTCGATATCGGTGCCTTTAAGCGCCGCAATATGATAAGCCAACAGCTGAAGGGGAATAGTGTACAGTATTGGACTGAGAACCTCCGATGTTGCCGGTATTTTAATTAAATCGGATATTCCGTCTATTTCGGGTTCGTAATCCGCCACCACTATAACTTTGCCGCCTCTTGCCTTTATTTCTTCGATGTTGGATATAGTTTTAGGCGCAATCATATTGTTGGATAAAAGAAACAATACCGGCATATTTTCGTCCACGAGAGCGATAGGACCGTGCTTCATTTCTCCGGCGGGATAACCTTCGGCATGAATATAAGAAATTTCTTTTAACTTCAAAGCGCCTTCAAGCGCTATTGGATACAATATTCCTCTGCCGAGATATAAGAAATTAGTATTTTTATAATATTTTTTTGCAATCTCTTTTATAGAATCGTTTAAAAATAAAATTTGTTCGGCTTTCTTAGGCAGACCGACTATTTCGTCAAAAATTTTACCGCCGCTTATTTTATTGATTTTACCGCCGCCCGCTCCTTTTGCCGCGGTAACGGTTCCCTTAAGTTCCCTAATCCGCAAAGCTAAAAGTAAACCGCACATAATTTGGGTGGTAAACGCCTTGGTGGAGGCAACGCCTATCTCGGGACCGGCATGTGTGTATATAACCCCTTTATCGGACATAGTAGTTATCTGTGAACCCGGTACGTTCGTAATAGACAATATGCCGGCATTTTTGTCCCTTGCGATCTCTAAGGCGCTGTTCGTATCTGCCGTTTCGCCCGATTGCGAAATGCCTATAAATATATCGTTTTCGGAAACGGGAAAGTTTTCGTATCTAAATTCCGAACCGTATTCTACGAGCACGGGAATACCGCACAGCGTTTCCGTAATATATTTAATTACGAGCCCGGTATAATACGAAGAACCGCAAGCGGTGATAATTATCCTATCCGCTTTATCTATATCTTTTTTTGCAAGTTTTATATCTTCTAACATAATTTTAAATCCGGAAGAAAAATCGTCTTTACCAGCTTCACCGCCGCATCCGCCGTTTACCGAAACTATGCGTGAAGAAAATGCGTCTAAAAGGCGCGACGGCTGTTCGAATATTTCTTTCTGCATAAAATGGGAAAAACCGGTCTTGACGGCCGTCGAGGCGTCCCAGTCTATTTTAGTAATGGTTTTACTTATCGTTTTGCCTTGAAAATCGGTTAATTTAAGTATGCCGCCTTTAAAATAGGCTATTTCGGAATTTTTTAAATATATAACTTCGTCGGAATACTGAATAAGAGGCGAAACGTCGCTTGCAAAATAAATATCCTTATCTTTATTTACCATGACCAAAGGAGGTCCATATTTTACCGCCGCAATGCTTTTTTCTTCGGCGTTTAACGCCAGAAAAGCAAAAGCGCCCGAAAGTTCTAATGAAGCCAGTCTGACGGCTTCTAAAAACGTCTTACCTTCGCTATTAATATAATCTTCGATTAAATGGACTATAACCTCCGAATCCGTAGGAGTAATAAATCGATGTCCCTTATTTATAAGTTTGTTCTTTAAAACGGCATAATTTTCTATTATTCCGTTGTGGACTATCGCTATGTTTCCGGAGCAGTCCAAATGCGGGTGGGCATTATCGTCGGTGGGTTTTCCATGCGTAGCCCACCTGATATGCCCTATTGCGATATTTGATTTAACCGGCCCGATACAGCCGAATTCCGTCTTAAGATTTGCGAGCTTGCCGGATTTTTTAACCGACTTTATCTTTTTTTCGCTTTCGTCGTAATAAGCGACGCCCGAAGAATCGTATCCTCTGTATTCGAGGCTTTTAAGTCCGTTTAAAACTATATCTACTGAGCTTTCCCCGTTTAAATTTTCGGATAATCTACCTGAATATCCTATAATCCCGCACATTTTTGATTATCTCCCATACTTTAAATTTTATGAGCCTTTTCTACTCTTTCTTTTTCTTTTTTCCGTCTTTCATTTTTTTTAACGCCCAGCCGTCGATATTTTTCTGGGGCGTCCTCGATATTGCAAGAGCGCCTTCCGGAACGTCTTTAGTAACGGTAGTTCCCGAACCCACATATGAATTTTTGCGTACTTTAACGGGAGCGACGAGCTGCGAATCCGAACCGATAAAACATCCGTCTTCTATGACGGTAATATGCTTCTTTTCGCCGTCGTAATTGCAGGTTATGACGCCGGCGCCTATATTAACGTTTTCGCCTATAACCGAATCCCCGATATAGCTTAAATGCGACGCCTTAGAATTTCTGCCTATAGAAGATTTTTTAACTTCTACGAAATTTCCGATTCTGGCTCCCTCCGATATATAGGCTTCGGGTCTTATCCTCGCAAACGGACCAATCTGCGCATCGTTCATTATAACAGAATTTTCTATGACGCTGTAGCTCTTTATTTTTGCGTTATCCATAACGGACGAATCTTTTATTACGCATCCATTTTCTATAACGACGCTTTTCATTATGCGTGTCGCTCCGGAAAGAAAAACGCCGGGATATACGATGGAACCCTCGCCTATTTCAACGTTGTACCCCGTATAAACGTTGTCGTCCGATAAAAAATTAACGCCTTTTTCCATAAAATCTTTAATTAATCTTTTCTGCAGTATTTTTTGCGCGTTAAGAAGGTCGTATTTAGAATTGACGCCGGTAAATTCTTCCTCGTCGTTCGATTTATAACATAAAATTTTTAATCCTGCTTTATAAAAAATATCCACTATATCGGTAAAATAAAATTCTTTCTTTCTGTTATTCGGTTTAACATCTCCGATAAATTTCTTTAAGAGATTAAGTTTAACGACATAAACTCCCGAATTAATTTCTTTTATGCAGGCGGTTTTTTCGGGATAACCGCATAATTCTTTTTCCTCTATTATTTTTTTCGCATACCCTTTTTTATCCCTTAAAATTCTGCCGTAAGAATAAGGATTTTCTATCTCCACCGATAAAACCGTTAAATCGGCATCGTTATCAAAGTGAAATTTAATGGTTTTCGCAAATGTTTCCGGACCGATTAAAGGCATATCGCAGGGCATAATTATCAAGTCGGTTTCTTCCGCGTTTTGTGGAAACATATCTAATGCTTTTTTAGCTGCATCTCCTGTTCCTAGATATTTTTCCTGAACGGCAAAATCTAAAGACAACCCCTTTATTTTAAATCTTTTCTCCTGCAATATATAATTTTTAACTAAATCTCCCTTATGTCCTATAACGGTTCCTATTTTATTTAAGACGGGCAATGCCGCCTCCGCGCCGCCTCCGCTCATCTTTATTTTTGTTTTTTCTTCGCCGCCTTTATCGGAAACAAGCTTTATTCCTGCTTCTATCAGCGATTTTATCGCGTAAAATATCAGCGGATTTTCCAACAGACCGGAAAGCGCCTTTGGGTTTTCCGATTTCATCCGTGTTCCCATACCCCCGGCAAGAATGACAGCCGCTAAATTTCTCACTTTTTTATCTGCTTTCATATGCTTTAATGTTAATTAATATTATATAAAATTATTTAAAAACACTCACTAAATATTTAATTCCTTAATCACGATGAAACGATTTATTTATAAGAAACGGTCAGATTTTATTTTCAGCATGTCCCGTCATTGCGGGCATATCTTTGACTATATAAATGTTATTAATCAACCGTCGTCTCCGCGCCTGAATACATCGAGAAGGGTCGAATAACCGTAAGTCGTCTTTATGGGAAATGTGACAGACAGAAATACGATAAAGGCAGAAACGACAAGACCCGCTATAAGCAAATAAACATTTTTATACTCGATAAATACCAGCGCCGATATTATCCCGATAAATCCGCCTATTACGGCGGCAATAAGTCTTTTTATGACATGGATTAAAAAGTTTTCTAATCCCGAAATATTCGTAGGATGTATTTTTACCCTGAAATCTTCCGAGTATGCCACATGCATAAGCCTTCTTGTGTCGTTAACGAACTCTTTGAGCTGATTAAATCCATTTTTTATAAAGGTGAGCGGGGAAAGACTCTTCCCCAGTTCGCTTCCCTTGATATATTTTTTTGCTACCGGAATAATATCCTTAACTAAATTATACGACGGATTATATGCCGTTCCGATACCTTCGAGCAAAGCGGCTGTTTTAAATATATATACGAGGTTCTGTGGAAGTTCGAAAGGGAAAGCGTAAAAACTTTTCATAATTTCGGTAATTATAACCTGTATTTTTTTGCTCGAAATATCTTTCTGGCTTAAAACTTTATATAATTTATCCGCCATATTCTCTAAGAGCTGACGGGAAACTTCTTTATTTATAATGCCGAGGGCATAGTATGCGTCTATGATTCCCGGAATGTCTTCTTTTACTCCGGCAAGCACGGCTTTGATAAGATTTTGTTTGGTATCTTCCGATATATGGATCACGAGTCCAAAATCAAGCATAATAATTCCGCCTTTTTCATTTACCAAAATATTTCCCGGATGGGGGTCGGCATGCATTACTCCAGCTACTAAAGACTGATAAATATAAAATTCTATAAGTTTATCTATTATTTTTTTAGGCTCAAGTCCAAACTCTTCGATTTGCTTAAAATTTGTTATTTTAGTGCCGATGTGAAAATCCATTACCAGAACGTTTTTTGAAGTTAATTCGGGGTATGTTTTTGGGATTATAATAAAATCTAATTTTTTTGAAATCTGTCTGAATTCCTTTATATTTTTTGCTTCGTGATTTAAATCCATTTCTTCGTAAATAGTAACGCTGAATTCCCTTAAAACAGTGGAAATAGAATGAATGGATTTATTCTGAGGAAAAAAAATTTTCAACAGATTTAAAACGCTTTTTAAGGTTTTTATATCGATTGCGATATTTTTTTCGATATCGGGTCTTATAACCTTAACTATAACGTCTTTACCTTTATAAACGGCAAAATAAACCTGCGCCACCGAAGCTGCGGCTAAAGGTTTTTCGTTAAATTTTTCGAATATATCGCTTATGTCTCCGTCCGAATCTTTATCGATAATAGGCTTAATTTTTGCAAAAGAAACGGGGGGGACTTCATCTTGAAGGGTAGATAGGGCTTCTAAGTAAGCCGGCGGCAAAAAGTCGGCTCTAGTAGAAATAATCTGCGCCAGTTTAATAAAGGTAGGGCCCAGGGCGGCAATTATACTCGTAAGCCATTTCGCGGCCCTTAAGTGGTATTTTTCGCTTAAAGACCGCCTTTTCCCACAAATTACAAACCTTTTCTGAGTGAAAAGTATAAATAAAATAAACGGTAAAACTTTAAAAAATATATAAAGATTTCTTTTAATCAATAGTAATTGCCCGTAGAAATTATAGTGACTGTATTCGTACCGGAATTAACCACAAAACAGTAATGTCCATCCGGCGAAATTTTAACGGCGGAAGGATAACCTCCGACCTTAATAGTTTTTACCGCTTCGTCTTTTGCGATGTCTATTATGGTTAATGTCGCTCCTTGAGTATTTATGACGTAAAGAAATCTTCCGTCGGGAGTGATAGCTTCTGCCGTAGGTCCTTTACCGGTGTAAACGGTCGCAATCTTTCCGAAAGGCTTAAAGATATAATTGGAAGGAGGAGCCGTACGGGTCGGGGCGTAAGAATACGACGGAATTTGCGCCTGCGAAGTAACGGCTGTAGTCGCGGAAGGAACTTCTGCCGGAACTGCCGAAGGAATTGTTCCTACCGTAACGGGAGAAACCGGCCCTATCTTGGCGTAAACCGCGCTTGTCCTTTTAATTCTAATAAAAGCCGCGCTTGCCGCGCTCGTTATCGTAACCAATGCCGCGCTGCCGTCGGGAGAAACCGCTACGTTAATAGGTCCGGTAGGCATATTAATCGTTTTAATATGATTAAAGTGTACGGCATTGTAGATGGTTACAGCCATGTTTTGATAATTGACCACAAAAAGTATCATTCCGTCCGGATTAAGCGCTACCGAAGAAGGATCCGATAAGGTTTTAATTTTTCCTACTAATGAAAAGTTTTTCTCGTTATATACATAAATTTTATTCTTCTTACCGGAAGCTACGTAAAAATATTTTACCGGAGCGTCCGACGGAGAAAAAGCAACTGAAGTAGGATTTAACCCCGTATGTATATTTCTTATAACCGAAAATGCAGCTGCATTTATTATTGAAATAGACGAACCGCCCGCATTAGTTACTATTATTATCTTTCCGTTTGGAGAAATAGCTATGCCTTGCGGTTCTTTACCGACCCTTATTCTTTTAATGACGGCATTTTGAACGGTATTTATAACATCTACATCGTTATCGTGCATATTAGTAACGAACGCGTATCTTGAATCCGGCGTAAAAACTATGTTTAACGGCGTTCCTCCGGTGTGAATATTTAAAGTTTTGGTCAACGTGGACATATTCAACAGACTGATGTTTCCGGAAGCAGTATTTGAAGCATAAGCGAAAGTTAGGGACGGGGCTATCGCAACGCCGGTCGGATGGACGCCTACTTTAATGGATGCCACGGTGCCTTTGGTTGCCATACTCACTACGGATACCGTATCGTCATTGGCATTGGTAATAAGAGCATAATTTCCGTTAGAAGAAAAAGCGACCCCGTAAGGCATACCGCCGACCGGAATACTTCTTGTGAGTCTCGGCGCAAGCAGTGCATAAGCCGAGGACATAGAAACCAAAACCGTTACACATAAAAAAAACATAAAAAAAACATAAAAAATAGAATTAAAATTTACACAATACCTTGATTTTGGCATAAACACACCCGCTATTATAAAGTTTAAATTATTTTACTTTACTTTACTTTACTTTTTAATTAACGATTTAAATTCTTCTTCGCCGATTATATTTAGTTTAAGTTTTACGGCTTTGTCATATTTAGATCCGGGTTCGGATCCTACAACAACGTAATCCAGCTTCTTTTTTACAGTTTTTTCCACGATGCCTCCCGCCGCTTTAACTATATCCTCGGCTTCGCCTCTTGTGAAGCCGTTCAGCGTTCCAGTAAAAATAAAACTTTTCCCGTAAACGGCATCGTTTTTAACTTTTTTAGAAGTATCTATCGTATATGTATAAGGCGAAACCCCTGCTTGAAAAAGCCTTTCTATGACGGCAATATTTGAATCTAATCTAAAAAAATTATAAATAGACCTGCCTATTTCTTCTCCTATTCCGAATTTTGAAGATAATTCCTCGACGTCCGCTTTTTTAATGCCGTCTAAACTTCCGAAATATTTAACGAGTAAATCCGCTATATGCTCTCCGACGTGTCTTATTCCAAGCGCATAAATAAATCTATCATATGATATATTTTTGGATTTTTCAATAGAATTAAAAAGATTTTTCTCGGACTTTTCCCCGAAACCTTCCAGTCCGCTTAAGTCCCCGCGCTTTAAATAGTAAATATCGGCAACGTTTTTTATTAAACCTTTTTTTGCCAATTTATCGACGATCTTTTCGCCTAATCCCTCTATGTCCATAGCTCTTTTAGACGCAAAATGAACGATAGCCCCTTTAATCTGGCAGGGACAGGCAAGTTCGTTCATGCATCTGTGCGCGGCGCCGTCTATTACGACAGGAGAGCCGCAGCAGGGACAAACCGGCGGCAGTTTAAACGCTCCGTCCTCTTTCTCTTTACCCTTAGATATTACCTTAACTACCTCCGGAATAACGTCGCCGGACCTTTCGACGAGTACTTTATCTCCTATATTTATATTTTTCTTATCTATTTCATCCTGATTATGAAGCGTCGCTCTTCTGACGATTACTCCGCCTATATTTACCGGCTTTAAAATGGCAACGGGGGTCAAAATTCCCGTCCTTCCTACAGAAACTTCGATGTCTATTATATCCGACACTTCCTGCTTAGCCGAGAATTTATATGCGATTGCCCATCTTGGACTTTTTGATATTTCGCCTAGTTCCTTTTGAAGTTTAATATCGTTTATTTTTATAACTATACCGTCGATTTCAAAAGGCAGCGATTCCCGTTTTTCCGCAATATCGTCAAAAAAACTTACTGCGCCGGATATGCCGTTTACTACTTTAATATTCTTATTTATGTTTATTCCGGCAGTTTTTAAAAAATTCATCATCTCGAACTGCGTATTAAAAACATCATCGTTTTTTATATAATAATCGCCTATGCCGTATGCAAACATTACGAGATTTCGTTTCCGGGTAATTTCGGGATCTAACTGCCTTATACTGCCCGAAGCGGCGTTTCTTGGATTGGCAAAAAGGCTTAAGCCTTCTTTTAACCTTTCTTCGTTAAGACTTTTGAAGGCTCTTTTATCCATTAAAACCTCTCCGCGCACTTCTATATAATCTATATCTTTTAAAAGTTTTAACGGGAGCGTGTTTATAGTCCTCAGGTTTGCGGTTACGTCTTCCCCCGTAATACCGTCGCCTCTCGTCGAACCCTGAACTAAAATACCGTTTTTATAAACAATCTCCACGGCAAGCCCGTCAAACTTAAGCTCACATTCATAGTCTATATTTTCTGCGGCGGCGTATCCAAGAAATCTTTTTATTTTTGCGTCGAATTCTAAAACTTCCTCGCGGGAATAAGCATTGTCTAACGAAAGCATAGGAACTTTATGCTTAACCTGACCGAACTTTTCGCTTACCGCTCCGCCCACTCTTTTAGAAGGAGAATCCTGTCTGACGTACTGCGGATATTTATTTTCGAGATATGCTAATTCCCGCGCCAGTTTATCGAACTCAAAGTCCGAAATAACCGGATCTTCGAGCATATAATACCTGTAATTATGATAATTCAGGGTATCCGTCAGTTCGTCTATTCTTTTTTTTGCTTTTTCGTCTGCAGTTTTGTTTTCGCCGCCTTTAAAACCGGCATCGTTTTTCATATCCGTCGGTATATTTATTTATTATTTATTATAATTATAAATAGAATTATATACGTAATAATTTGCCAAAACTCTTTTCACGTAAGTTCTTGTCTGTTTAAAAGGTATAAGTTCTATAAAAAGAGGCATAGCATAGTTTTTTAAAAGATTGTCCTTCCAGTCGGCGACGGCGCCCGGTCCGGCGTTATAAGAGGCTATCGCAAGATATTTCCTGCCTCTAAATTGGTCGAGAAGAGTTTTTAAATAATACGAACCGAAACTTATATTTATGTTTTTGCCGTAAAGCATGGAAGGATTAAAATTATAACACCCGGTGCGCCTTGCTATATAATAGCCGGTAGAAGGTATTATCTGCATAAGCCCTATCGCATTTGCGCTCGAATAACATACCGGATTGTAAAGGCTTTCCTGCCTCATTATTCCGTATATCAAATTTACGGAAATATCGTATTTGGACGAATATTTTTCGACATAACCGTAATAGGGTCTCGGATAAAGAATTTTTAAAAATTTTTTATTTAAGAGCAATTGCCTATAATCGTCATTTTTAAAAATTAAAGTGAAAGCAATGTTAATGGCCGACCCGTAATATCCTTTTTTATAAAG
>DAHVOJ010000001.1 GCA_027318865.1 bacterium
GAATTGCTTTTCTACCTTTTTGAGCTCGTCTTCTATGTAATAACCGAAAGAAATATTCTGCAAAATTTGTTCTCTTTTATTTTATTTTATTTTATTTTATTTCAGTTAGACTAAATATTCAATAATTTTTTTTAGTTTTGAAACGGGATGAAGATTTATACCCGAAATGCCTTTTACGTCTTTTGCGTCTTTAACGTTAGATTGAGGGAGCAGAACATCGGAAAAACCCAAATTTAGCGCCTCTCTTATTCTTGCAACCGGATTAATTATCCCCCTGACTTCTCCGGTAAGACCGACTTCGCCGAATGCAACAAAATTCGGCGGCAGAGGTTTTTCCATATAACTTGAAGTAATTGAAAGCGCAATCGGCAAATCGACGGCAGGCTCCTGAACGCTTATACCTCCAAATATTTTAACGTAAATTTCTTTAGAAGAAAGTTTTATTCCTTCTTTTTTTTCAAGTACGGCAGAGATAATAGAAACTCTTCCGGAGTCTATTCCAAGACAGACTCTTTTAGGAACCGGCATATAAGACGGAACGACGAGAGCCTGAACCTCTACAAGCATTGCTCTTGTACCCTCGAGGCATGGCACCACGACGGAACCGGGGGAATCTGCCTGTCTTTCCGAAGTAAAATATGCGGATGGATTTTTAACGCCTTTCAATCCATTTTCGGACATTTCGTATATACCGACTTCGTCGGTAGAACCGAATCTGTTTTTATAACACCTTAAAATCCGGTATGAATCCCTTTTACTCGAATCAAAATATAAAACGGTGTCCACTATATGTTCCAGAGTTTTTGGGCCGGCAAAACCGCCTTCTTTTGTAACATGGCATACAAGAAAAACTCCGCAATTTTTCTTAAGGCATAACGACGTTATCTCATGGGCTATCTCCCTGAGTCCGTTAATACTGCCGTAGGCGGAATCCGACTGAGGAATAGTTATCCTCTGTATAGAATCGATTATTACGAAGCCGTAATTTCCGTTTTCTATTGAATACAAAACTTCGTTTATATCGTTTAAAGCCTGAAAAAAAAGGGTTTTAGCCTCTATTTTTAATCTTTTAGCCCTTAAAATAATCTGGTTTAAAGACTCTTCGGTAGAGATATAAAGGGTTTTAATGCCGGCGGATGCAACCTTTTCCGCAACCTGCAGCATAAGGGTGGATTTGCCTATTCCCGGCTCTCCGCCTACAAGAATGCTCTGACCGGCTACAAGTCCCGAACCTACGGATAAGTCGAACTCTTTTATTCCGGTAGCAATCCGCGTGGAAGGCGTAAAATTTTGTTCGTCTAAAACCGTCGCCGGTGAAACTGCCGGCGGCGTTTTTCTGAATTTAACGACCTTCTTCGGAAAGGAGAAGTCGGCTAAAACCTCTTCCATAGTGTTAAAGCTATGGCATTCCGGACATCTTCCGACCCACTTTAAAGAACCTGCGCCGCAAATTTTGCATTTATACATTTGTATTTTCGGTTGCAGATATAATATCTAGTATTTGTCTATTCTCTTCGTCAAAACCCGTTTCCAGAAACAAAGAAACTTCCTTTTCGCTGTTTTTAGCATCTATCGTAACGCCGTTATTTTTAACGACTATAACGTTTGCATCGAACCGCTTTCTGGAGTTTATTATATATTCTTCGTCTGCCCCGTAAACAGCTCTTACGTTTCGAAATTTATTGAGTAAAACGCTGATAGCGCCGCAGTCTTTTGCCAGTAAAGCTATACCGAATTCTAATTTGCCTTCTTCTAATGCCTTTCCTAATTTTAAAGCCATTTTAAATACATCTTTCGGATGGTCGAACCTCGAAGGACCGATATCGTAAAGGCTTGTCCATTTAGTGTCTAAATAAATACCGACTTTTTCTTTAAAGAAAAAACTTTCCCTATCGGAAAATATCCCTACCTTTAAAGCTTTTTTTTCGGCTTTAATAGAATTATTTACCCAGTCTTTAAGCTGCATAGTCATCCCGCATATATATATTTTACAATATCGGCCTCGATAAGACAAGTTATTTAGAATAGTTATTTAGAATATCTAGAATATACGCCGTTACTTATAATACTCTTCGAACGACGGCCATAAAAACTTAATATTTTTGTCTATACCGTATTCGTCGTTCATGGAAGGATATAATTCATATCTTTTATTGGAAGCGGTTAACAAAGATTTTTTAAATATTGACTCGAGTTCTTCTTTATAGCCGTTAAAAAGATTTTTCGACGTCTTGACGCTTTCTGCGGCATAATCCCCAGCTAAACTCCCCGATATTACGGCGCTTAAAATACCGGCTCCGGTAATTGGATGCGTTAAACCCGCCGCATCGCCGCATAAAGCGATATTGCCGCCGGTTATTTCATTTAAACCGGAAACGGGAACGAGCCCCGAAGTTTTTTCTATTATTTCCAAGCCGATAAGCCCCGCGCTTCTTATTTCGTTAAGGAATTTATCGAAAGATAAAGACAACGGCAGAGCCGATGCCGGTTTTTCTATGCCGATGCCCACGTTTGCAAAATTTCCTTTGGGAAAAACCCAGCCGTAACCATATGGAATATATGGCCTGAAATAACAGGTTACACAATCTGATTCTTTTAAAAGTTCCGTTTTTATCTGCACCGCATAAATATAGGATCCGTTTTTTGGAAATTTAAAAATGTTTTTTGGACCGGCGGCGATTATTAAATAATCGTAATAAATTTCATATATTATTTTTTCTAAGACGTCTAATACTTCGATGCAGTTTTTTTGACGGTCGATTTTATATACCCTCGAGTCGGTAAGCAGTTTAGAACCTGAAAGAACGGCAGTTTCAGCCAAACGCAAATCAAAAATATCCCTGTTTAAAATAAATCCCCTGCCGTCAAATCTGTAAAGACTTCTGCCGGTATCAACGTCCATATATTTAATTCTTTGATTTACGGCGGAAGGAAATGAGCTTAAACCTACATAAGAACTTATATTGGAAGAAACAAACTCTGCGCACTGAACGGGAATTCCAACCGTGTGTCTTTTATCTATTAAAATATTTGATATTCCCTTTTTAGATAGGGCTATGGCGGCGGATGAACCGGCAGGACCTGCTCCTATAACGGCAACTTCGGTTTTCATTTCATTCCGTGCCGAATATGCGGTATATTAATACCCTGCCGTTATTTGTGTCGGCTACCGCAAGATATTTTCCGTTTAAAGAAATCGATATATTAGATGCGTGGTTAAAATTAGCCCTGCCGGTGCCAGGCGTTCCAAAATTATAGGCTTTTACGACGTTATAACCGCCTTCTAATTTAAATACGGTTAAAATACTTCTGCCGTAATTGGCGACGTAAAGATAGCCGTTTTTATAAACTATACCTACGGGATGAAAAAGCTGATGACCCGCCTCGCCCGCCATTCCAATAGATCCTATGTAATCGAACTGCCTGTTGAAAACAAGTATTTTGGAAAGACCGTAATCGGAAACATAAGTATATTTTTTAGAAAAAGCTATGCTAACGGGTTTTTTAAATTTTGCTTTTACTCCGGAAATAATATTCTTAGAAGTTTGCGTTTGAGACTTTTTTCTTTTTTTACTCAATTTACCTCCGTTACCCGCCTTACCGGCATTAGCGCCGTTTTTTCGTCCGGAAGATAACGTACCCGTTCCGCCGTTGCTTTGAATCGTAGAGTTTCCTATTCTTTCATAAAAATTGCCGCTTTTTGAATAAATCATAATATCGTCCGCCCCGGAATTTACGACATAAACCTTACCGTCCAAAAAAGCGATACATGTCGGTTGAATAAGCATTCTTTTTTGATTTTTCGATATTCCGAATTCCGAAACAAAATCGCCGTCCGGTTTAAAAACCTGTATTCTTGCATTACCCGAATCTACTACGTAAATTCTCTCCGGATTTCCATAAGCCGCGGCAAACAACGGCACCATAAACTCTCCGGTAGTTTTACCTTCTATCCCCCATTGTCCGAGATAGCGTCCTTTGATGCTAAATTTTATGACCCTTGAATTGCCTGAATCTACTATATAAATATTATTCCTCTTGCCGAAAGCAACGCCCGCCGGACCCTTAAGGTTATATTTTACGCCTATAATTCTTACTAATTTTAACGAAAACGGCGGTTTTTTAAAATAAAGACCGAATCTCTTTTGAAGCAGAAGAAATGCAAGTATTATTATGATAATTATACTTAATAAAAAAAATGCCTTATTAATTTTTTCTTTTTTAACGTGCAAGGTCATAGTTATGCCCTCAATAAATTTTATTTTTTTATAATAACATATTAATTATTTTTAATAAATACGATTTTATAATTAGAAAAAGATGATTTTATATCAAAACCGCCTATGCTCTTTGCACAGAAAACATAATAACCGTTTTTAAAATTACTGATATTTACATCATAAAAAAATTTATTATAACGCAAGCTGAATCTTTTTTTAAAATTTAAGTTTTGAAAAGCAAACGGTTTTGAGGAAGAACATGCATATTTTGCCGCGGTTTTTTTGTTTTTATAATATCTCCGGTAAATTAAAAATCCTTTAAGTTTATTCATATTATGCGTATATTTATAAATTATGCGGACCGTGTTTTTGAGTTTTCTGTCTCCTAAGATAACGGGTGGAGACGGCGGAGAAATTTTAGGAGGCTGCGGATAACCGGTTTTCGCGCAGCCGGATAAGAAAAAAAGAGGCAGTGCAATCAATAAAACAAATAACCATGCAAACGCAAAACTTCTTTTTTTATTTAAACGAAGATAAAAATTGTTTATCGTTTTTAATTTCTTTTTCATATTCTTTTAAAGCCTTTTTTATTTCTTTGAATGCGGTTCCTCCGGTCGTTTTTTTTGAATTAACCGAAGATTCGGGATTAAAAATATTAAATATATCTTCGTCTGCAACGTCGCTAATAGATTTATATTCTTTCAAGGATAATTTTGAAAGTTTTTTGCCCGTATTTTCGGCATAGCCGACTATTCTGCCGACTATTTCGTGAGATTTTCTGAAGGGTATGCCTTTTTTGACAAAATAAGTCGCCATATCCGTAGCGTAAATAGAATCGTTTTTAAGCCCTTTAGACATATTCTCTTTATTAAATTCCAAAGTTTTTATTATTTCTTTAAATATGGAAAGGGAGTTGTAAACGGCATCCGCGCTTTCCATTACGGGTTTTTTATCTTCCTGCATATCTCTATTGTAAGCAAGAGGCAAAGATTTCATCATAATAAACAGCGACAGAAGATTTGAAATTACTCCTCCCGTTTTGCCCCTTATTAATTCCAGAACGTCCGGGTTTTTCTTCTGGGGCATAATACTCGAACCGGTAGTAAATTCGTCTTTTAATTTTATGAAACCGAATTCAAAACTATTCCAAATTATAAGCTCTTCGCAAAATCTGGACAGGTGCAGCGCGGTCATGGAAAGGGCAAAATTAAACTCGAGAGCAAAATCTCTGTCCGAAACTCCGTCCATGCTGTTTCTGGAAACTTTTCCGAATCCTAAAATTTCAGCCTCCATAACTCTGTCTATATCAAAGTCCACGCCGGCAAGAGCGCCGCTGCCGAGCGTCAAAACATCGGCGGCTTCATATGCGCTTATTAATCTTTTGAAATCCCTCGTAAACATTTCGTAATATGCCGACAGATGATGGGCAAGCGATACCGGCTGAGCATGCTGGAAGTGGGTATATCCCGGAATTATCGTTTTAATATTGCCGGCGGCAGACGCGGCAAGTTCCGTCCTTAAATCTAAAAGAGCGCCTGCGATATTTTTTGCCGCATTTTTTACATATAGCCTGAAATCTACCGATATCTGATCGTTTCTAGACCTTCCGGTGTGAAGTTTTGGTCCCGCGGATGGAAGAAGTTCCGTCAATCTCTTTTCTATATTTATATGGATATCTTCATACTTTTTATTTAAAGTTAACTCCCCGCTTTTAATTTCGTCTTTAATTTTTAAAAGAGCTTTTTCTATATCTTTTTTTTCTTTTTTGGTTGCTATGCCGGCTTTTTCTAATGCGCAAAGATGGGCAATACTGCCGTCTATGTCAAAATCGGCAAGTCTTTTATCGATATCTAAAGACGCGGTAAAATCGGCGGTAATTTCGGATATATCTTCTTTAAAACGTCCCCTGACGAAATTATCGTGCGATATAATTTCCTTGTTTTTCTTAGGTTTCATATCCCGCCTTGTTAGGTGGGGCAGACTTAAGCCGCCCCCGTTATTGCTAAGTAATTCTTATTATTTCTTAATAGCTTTCTGCATTAATTTGTATCTTATAGATTTCAAGCGGATAAATCCCGTCGCGTCGTTCTGCGAATAAGATCCTTTATCGTCCTCGAACGTAACGATATTTTTAGAATAAAGACTGTCCCCGGATTTCCTGTACAAAACTTTCATATTGCCTTTATATAATTCTAATCCGATTTTACCGTTAACCGCCGTCTGCGTACTGTCTATCAGCGACTGAACGGCTTTTAGCTCGGGACTAAACCGGCTGCCTTCGTATATCAATTTTGAATACTGAGGCGCAAGGCTGTTTTTGAGCTCTATTTCTTCGCCCGTCAACGTAATAGATTCCATAAGTCTATGGGTAAAATTTAAAACCGTTCCCGCCGGGGTTTCATAAACGCCCCTCGATTTCATTCCCGTAATTCTCGTTTCGACTATATCGGCTCTTCCTATGGCGTTTCTGCCTGCAATTAAATTAAGATTGTCGATAATCTGAAACGGCGTCATTTTCTTTTTATTTAAAGATACCGGGTTCCCGTTTTTATACTCTATTTCTATCTGCTCAGGTTTATCCGGCGCTTTTTGCGGCGAAACCGTTATCTCGAACATCGACTCGTCCGGCGTATTTTCTAAATCTTCCAGTATCCCGCCCTCATAGCTTATATGAAAAAGATTCTTATCGCTCGAATAAGGTTTCTCTTTTGTGACCGGAACCGGAATACCGTTATCTTTTGCATATTTAATAAGCTCGGCTCTCGAGACTATATCCCATTCCCTCCATGGCGCTATGACCTTTATGTCCGGATTAACGGCGGCATAGGCAAGTTCGAACCTGACCTGATCGTTTCCTTTGCCGGTTGCGCCGTGAGCAACGTATTTTGCGCCTTTTTCCGCTGCCGTCTCTATCTGCCTTTTTGCGATTAACGGTCTTGCAATGGATGTTCCGAGCAAATAAGATCCTTCGTAAAGAGCGTTTCCCCTCAACATTGGAAATATATAATTTTCCGCAAATTCTTCCCTCATATCTTCAACGATTGCTTCGGAAGCCCCGGTTTTGAGAGCTTTTGCCTTTACCGCGGCAAGGTCTTCTTTCTGCCCCACGTCGCAGCAGTATGCAATAACGTCGGCTTTATACGTATTTATCAGCCATTTTAAAATTACCGAGGTATCGAGCCCTCCCGAATATGCCAGAACTATTTTTTTACGAGCCATAATTAATAATTTCTCCTTAAACCTATCTTATATTTTTATTGAAAATTTTTTCCATTACAGCTTTCTGCACGTGGAGCCTGTTTTCCGCTTCCTCGAACACGACCGGCGAAAATCTTTCGAAGACGTCTTCCGCAACCTCTTCGTTTCTGTGAACCGGAAGGCAATGCAGAAAGATAACGCCGTCTTTTGCATTTTTTACGACATTATCGTCTATAATAAAAGGCCTTAATTTATCTATTTTTTCTTTTTCCTCGTCCTGTCCCATACTTATGAAAACGTCGGTCGTGATAACGTCTGCGTTTTTTGCCGCCGAAATTTTATCGCCGGATATAATAAATTTGCCGCCCCTTTTTTCCGATTCCATCCTTACGGCTTTGTCTATACCGAATCCCTCCGGCATCGCCAGCACGAGTTCAAAACCGAGCGCCGCCTGAAGGCTTACCCATGAATTTGCCATGTTGTTTGCATCGCCGAAATAAACTATTTTCAAATTTTCGATAATATCGGCTCCGCCGTTTTTTATCTCGTAAACCGTAAATATATCGGTTAGTATCTGCGCGGGATGATATAAATCCGTAAGCCCGTTAATTACGGGTTTTTCGAAATACCGCGCAAAGGTTTCTATTCTTTCCTGTTCGAAAGTTCTTATTATCGCGCCGTCCAAATACCTGCTTAAAACCCTTGCGGTATCTTTTACAGGCTCGCCCCGCCCTAATTGAAGGTCCCTCGACGACATAAAAATAGGATATCCCCCTAATTCGGCGATGCCGACTTCAAAAGACACCCTGGTTCTCGTAGAGGATTTCTCGAAGAGCATGCCGATTTTTTTGCCTTCGAGACAGGCGTTTTTTCCGCCCCTTTCCGCCTTTAAAACGGCGGACCTCAAAAGAACGTCGTATATTTCGTCCTTCGTAAAGTCGTAAACCGATAAAAAATTTCTCACATGATTCATAATTTATATAACCACCCCACCCTAACGGGCACCCCTCCTTAAAAAGGAGGGGAGTTAAAAAATTAAATTTATAAATAATGCCTATTACCGAAGCCTTGCTCCACTCCTTAAAAAGGAAGGGAGTTAAAAAATTAAATTTATAAATAATGCCTATTACCGAAGCCTTGCTCCACTCCTTAAAAAGGAATGCGGTTTAAAAGAGTCAATGTTTACAAAAAAAATACGGTTATTTAAACCACCAAACTCCCCTCCTTTTTAAGGAGGGGTGGCAGGCTTAAGCCTGCCGGGGCGGTTTGCCTCATTTATTATAATGGCCGTTAAGAACCTTAACGATTGATTCTATTAATAAATCAACGTCGCCTTTTTTGATAATTAACGGCGGAGTGAGCCTTAATATTTTATCCTGAACCGCCGTGGTCAAAAAACCTTCGCTTATTAAATTAACCGCTACATCCTTAGACTTAATAGAATAAAACTCTATTGCGCTGATAAGTCCGATAGACCTGACGTCTTTTATCAAATCGGGAAATTTTGATTTTAGACTATTTAATGCTTCTTTTACATATTCACCGGTATTTAAAACCTCGTCTAAAAAACCTTCTTTAGTTATTTCGTCGAAAAAAGCGTTTGCCGCCGCCGTTACTAAGGGTCCGCCTCCGAAAGTCGTCGCATGATTTCCGGGTTCGAAAGCTTTCGCAGTTTTGTCCTTTGCAAGAACGGCGCCTATAGGAAGCCCGCCTGCCAACGGTTTCGCAAGAGTCATAATATCTGGTTCTACGCCGTAATTCATGTAAGCAAAAAGTTTTCCCGTCCTTCCGAGTCCGACCTGAACTTCGTCGAAAATTAAAACTATATCGTTTTGCGCGGTTAAATCCCTCAATGCCTTCATATATTCTTTATCCGCAATATTAACGCCGCCTTCTCCCTGCACCGGCTCTATTATTACGGCGCAATAGCCGTTCCCTTTTTCGCTCTTAATTAATTTTTCCACAGCTCCGAAATCGTTAAATTTTACATGGGTAAAGCCTTCGAGCAGAGGTTCGAAACCTTTGTGGTATTTATCCTGTCCGGTTGCGGAAAGCGCCCCGAAAGTTCTGCCGTGAAAAGAATTCTGCATCGCTATTACGTTATATCCCCTTTTTGAAAATTTACCGGCATATATTCTTGCCAGTTTAATTGCCCCTTCGACGCTTTCGGCTCCGCTGTTGCAGAAAAAAACTTTATCGGCAAACGAATTTTTACAGAGTTTCTCCGCAAGCAGAGCCTGAGGTTCCGTATAAAAATAGTTGGATGCATGTATTAACTTTTTTACCTGATTTATTACAGCTTCGTTGACGGCATGATTGTCGTATCCTAAATTATTCACCGCAATTCCCGATGCAAAATCTACATATTCCTTTTCGTCTTCGTCATACAAAAGACAGCCTTCGCCTTTAACTAAAGTTAAATCAAACCTGCCGTACGTATTCATTATATATCTGATAGTCCGTTCCTTCGTGTTCATTCTTTCGCCTTTAATAAATCTGAGTCCCTATTCCTTTTTTGGTAAATATTTCCAGTAAAACCGCATGCGGAATCGAACCGTTTATTATATGAACTTTTTTTACGCCCAGTTTTACGGCTTCCACGCACGAATTGGCCTTAGGTATCATACCGCCGTAAATAACGCCTTCTTTAATCATATTTTTGACGTCTGCCGTTTTAACCGAAGGGATAAGCTCGTTATCCGCATTTAAAAGTCCGTCCTGGTCCGATAAAATTATAAGCTTTTCGGCTTCAAGCTCCGCCGCGACGGCAGATGCGACAAGGTCGGCATTAATATTAAGCGTCCTGCCCTCATCGTCCATGCTTACCGGAGCGATTACCGGAATAAACGAAGGGTCGAGCGTCAACAGTATTTTTTTATCTACATGCTTGACTTCGCCCACAAAACCGAGGTCAACTTTTTCGGTTTTGAGCTTTTTTGCCGTGATAAGATTTCCGTCTTTTCCGGATAAACCGCAGGCGCGTCCGCCGAATTTATTTATCAATGCGACAAGGTCTTTATTTATTTTTCCGGATAAAACCATCTCTACGACTTCCATAGTATTTTCGTCTGTAATGCGGTTGCCTTCGTGAAAATTTACGCTTATATCCAGCTTTTTTAAAAGAGCGTCTATTTCTTTTCCGCCGCCGTGAACGATAACAATATTTATTCCTATAAGTTTTAATAGAATGACGTCTCTTATGAAACTTTCTTTTAATTCCGCATTTACCGCTATAGA
Organism: bacterium; assembly: GCA_027318865.1. Lineage (GTDB taxonomy): Bacteria > SZUA-79 > SZUA-79 > Acidulodesulfobacterales > Acidulodesulfobacteraceae > Acidulodesulfobacterium_A. The sequence continues at coordinate 10,656 of DAHVOJ010000001.1, forward strand.
ACCGCCGAATTTTATTACAAAAGTCTTACCCGTAAAATTCTGTATATAAGGCAGAGCCTCAAGTAAAACATTTGCTTTTTTTATATATTCTTCCATTTTTATTTATTTTATTTCAATTTTATTTCAATTGCCGGGCTATTTTCGTCGTTAACCGTTAAAGGATATACCTTGAAAGATCCTCGTCTTTAATTATGTCTTTTAATCTTTCGTCTATATAGTCCTTGTTTATTAAAACTTTTTTCGCCTTCCCGTACGGAGCCTCGAAAGAAACGTCCTCCATAACCCTTTCTAAAATTGTATGAAGCCTTCTCGCTCCTATATTTTCTGTTTTAAGATTGACTTCTTCCGCAATTTCCGCGATCCTTTCTATGCCGTCGTCCGTAAAGTTTAAGCTAACGTTTTCGGTTTTAAGAAGTTCGTAATACTGCTTAATTAATGCGCTTTTAGGTTCCTTTAATATTCTTACGAATTCTTTTTTGGACAGCGAATCCATTTCAACCCTGATAGGAAACCTTCCTTGAAGCTCCGGAATTAAATCCGACGGTTTGGAAACATGGAAAGCGCCTGCGGCGATAAATAAAATATGGTCGGTTTTGACGATTCCGTACTTCGTCATAACGTTAGAACCTTCTATTATCGGCAATAAATCCCTCTGGACGCCTTCTCTCGAAACATCGGGACCGTAAGATTTTTCCCTTGAAGCTATCTTGTCTATCTCATCGATAAATATTAAACCGGAATTTTCGACTCTCCGAATAGCGTTATTAATAACTTTATCGTTATCGACAAGTCTTTCGCTTTCTTCGCGGACAAGTATGTCGAAAGCCTCGGAAACTCTAACTTTTTCTAATTTTTTCTGTTTAGGGAAAATATTTGAAAAAATGTCTTTGAAGTCCTGTCCTATATCGTCCATTCCCGATTGAGAAAATATTTCTATTACGGGAATAGGGGGCTTGGATGACGATTTAACCTCCATTTCCACGAATCTTTCGTTCAATTTACCGTCTAAAAACATTTTTCTGAACTTCTCTCTCGTGCCCGCATAACTGTTTTTATCGGGTTCATCGGTTATATTGCCGTTTGCTCCTCCGTTCTTTTTAGACGATTTTGGGGGGCGTGGAATCAGAATATCGAGAAGAAGTTCTTCCGCATTTTGTTTAGCTTTATCGATAACCTGCTCGGTTTCCCTCACTTTTTCGCCGATAAAGGCGGTTTCCACAAGATCTCTTACCATAGATTCTACGTCTCGTCCCATATAGCCTACTTCCGTAAATTTTGACGCTTCGACCTTTATAAAGGGGGAATCGGAAAGTTTGGCAATACGTCTCGCTATTTCCGTTTTACCGACGCCTGTAGGTCCTATCAACAGGATATTTTTCGGAACTATATCATCCCTAATTTCATCCGGAACGCTGTTCCTTCTGAACCTGGTTCTTAATGCTATAGCAACCGATTTTTTGGCATTATCCTGACCTATAACGTATTTATCGAGTTCCTTGATGATTTCTTTAGGCTTAAGAAAATCTATTTTGTTTGACCCTTTTACCCCGTTCACCTCGTTTGACGCATTGGAATTCAGAGCGTTTTTCGATATTTTAGATATTTTATTTTTATTTGCCATATTTAATTATTATATCTCCTCTATTATTATATTTTCGTTAGTATAAATACAGATACGGGCGGCAGTTTTCATAGAAAATTCGGCGATCTCCTTTGCGCTCAAATCGGTTTTTTCCAGCAAACCGAGAGCGCACGCCAGCGCGTAAGGCGCGCCGGAACCGATTGACAGAGCATCTTCGTCGGGTTCTATAACGTCGCCGGCTCCGGATAGAACAAAAGAATCGGTTTTATCGACCACTATCATCATTGCTTCCAACCGCCTTAAAATTTTATCGGTCCGCCAGTCTTTCGCAAGTTCCACGCTTGCTCTTTTAACGCTCCCGTTATATTTGGAAAGCTTTTCTTCCATCTTCTCAAAAAGCGTAAAAGCGTCTGCGGTAGCTCCGGCAAACCCTGCTATCACTTTATCGTTGTAAAGCCGTCTTACTTTTCTTGCATTATGTTTCATAACCGTGTTTCCTAACGTAACTTGCCCATCACCGGCTACGACCACCCGCCCTTTACGCCTTACGGTTATAATAGTCGTACCCATGAGTTTTATCCCTTCGTTATTGCCGTAATTCATTAATTTATTTCTCCCGTATTTAATTTAATTAATAATCAATCCGTCATGCCATTGCATATCTTTGACTGCGTTTGCAAAACCAAGGTTTTACGCAGGCAAAAATGGAACGGACGAAGTCCAGCGTGGCTAACTCCGGCATACAAACGCGCGTCGTTTGTGCTGACTAATCCCGCCTAAAATCCGTTCCTTATTTTCCCTCCCGAAAGCGGATGGGCTTTATTATAAACGTCTATAAGTTTTTTAATGCTTAAATGCGTATATTTCTCCGTCGTCGCCAGATTGGAATGACCCAGCATATCCTGAATAGACCTTAAATCCGCGCCGTTGTCTAAAAGATTGGTAGCAAAAGAGTGCCTCAGACCGTGCGGCGAAATATTCTTAAACTGACCGGTTATAAACATCGATTCCTTAACTATCCTGTGGACAGTCCTTCTTGTAAGATGCAGTCCTTTTTTGTTAATAATAATATATCCTTCTTTAGGAATTAAACCTATTGCGGATAAATAACCCGACCACGCCTTAATTTTTTTGGCGGTAATTTCCGTAAGCGGAACGATTCTCTGTTTAGAGCCTTTTCCAAAAATTCTAACATAACCGCCGCCTTTTTCAAGTTCCAAATCCGTTTTTTTAACGGAAACAAGTTCGCTCACCCTTAATCCGCTGCCGTATAAGAATTCTAAAATCAGGTCGTTTCTGAGAGCCTCGAAATATCTTAACGGTTCCGACGCGGCAAGCGGGATTAAACCGCCAACCTCCTGCGGATAACCGTTAATACCGTCCAATTTATCTTTTTTTAACTTGAGGTCTAAATAATTATTTAATAAAAAATCGGCTTCTTTTGCCGTTAAAAAAAACGGCAGCTTCTTTTCGGTTTTAGGCAAATCTACCAAAAAAGCCGGATTTTGCTTAATTATATGCTTTTTTTCCAGAAAATTAAAATAAGATTTTATGGATTCTATTTTTCTTGCAAGGCTCGTTTTTTTTACGCTTTCGTAAATTTTGCTTAAATAACCTTTTATCTCGAATTCTGTAACGCCTTCTATGGAATTTATGGACGTTTCTTCTTCAAGGTATAATATAAAAGCCTTGACGTCGGATACGTATGCCAGAACGGTATTAGAAGAACGATTCTTTTCGAGTTTAATATTCTTCGCAAAATCTTTTAAAAAATCTTCCATTTAAATTTAAATAATTTAATAATTTAATAATTTATTCTATCAAATATTGAAAAAATATTTAAAATTAATTTAAAATAATTATTATATCATAATTAAAATAAAAACGTTTGATTTATTTCTTTATGAAAATTAAATAAACCTGTAGGTAAGAACGAAAGCGCCGAAAATTATGCAGTAAAAAGCAAAAGGATAAAGGGCATTTATTTCATATTTGTTGAAATATTTCATAAGGGCGTAAACGCTCAAATATGCGGCTATGCCAGCGGCTAAACCGCTGATTAAAGAAACCGCGTCAAAATGGAACATATGAAGTTTGAGCATCTTGGGCACTTCCAGAAGTCCGGCGGCGAGAATAATCGGCGTTGCAAGAAGAAACGAAAATCTTGCGGCATATTCGTGCTTAAAGCCTAAGTAAAGGGCGGCTACCATAGTTATGGCAGAACGGGATATTCCCGGAATCAAAGCAAAAGACTGGAATACGCCTATAATAAGAGCGGCGGTAACGGTCATATCGGAAATCTTCGCTATGCCCTGTTTTCTTCTGCGCTTTTCGCCAAGATATAATATGACGCCGTTAGCCATAAGAAAGACGGCGGCTATAGACGTAATACCGAAGAGCTTTTTCAGTTTATGGACGAACAAAAGCCCTATGAGCCCGGCAGGTATCGTGGCGAGCGCAAGCAGGTATAAAGTTTTGGAATCTTCGTTTATGTTAAGATTTTTGCTTTTTAAACCGGCAAAAAACCCCTTAAACAAATTAATCCAGTCTTTATAAAAATATATAAGCAGGGCAAGGGCCGTCCCAAGGTGAAGCACCACGAGGAAAGGCAAAAATCCTTCCGCCTGCCTGTTAATTTTCCATCCTAAAATAGCGGGAACTATAACACCGTGGGCAAGGCTAGAAACCGGAAAGAGCTCGGTAACTCCCTGAATAATTGCAAGAATTAAAGCATGGAATAAAGAAAGATGAATCATATCGCCTCCGGCTGATTTTTACGTAGTTTGATTATTTAATTTAATATGATTGAAGCAAAATGTCAATAAAAATACCCCGAGATTCTAAATTGTAAACAATATTTAAGAATGATACAATTAAAGAAGCGAAAGAATTAGAATTATTTCCGCAAGGAGAGCAAGAAACGGGGAGGTAAATTTATATGAAAGCGGCTAAATTTGATGAAAAATTCGATAACGGAGAATCCGTTATCGATTATTTAGATTTAAAAAATATCAGGAAGCCAAATCTTGAATTGAAAAGAATAAATATAGACATTCCCGTCTGGATTGTCGAATCCTTGGATAAAGAAGCAAAACGGATAGGCATATCGAGGCAGGCTATAATTAAAATGTGGCTTGCCGAGCATTTCGGTTAGAACTCAAATATATATTTTAGTTCTTCCGTGAGTTATAAAAAGTTGATATAAGAAATTTAATCTATTTCATTATAACTCCGCCTATACTACCTCCGTTAAAAAAAGAATAAAAATCCATTTTATTTGTAAATATAACAAATTATAGCACAAAAAAGAGAGTTCGGTTTTAAAATTTAACTAACATTAAATTTTTTAATTAAACCAAAAAATCCTGTTTGACGGCATATCTGCTTATGATGTATAATAAAGCAAGGATAAAACAGGCTTGCGCCGATAAAGCATATATATTTTATATTTCCGCAGGGGGTTCTTAATGAAATTCGGAAGATTCAGGCACAAAACCGGAGAAATGAGAGAATATTACGGAACGCTTTCCACGGATAAAGACAAGTCGTTTGTTAATATCATCGAAAAATTTAGCTTCGAAGAGGACTTGAAATATCAATATACGGGAAGACAGTACGAGTTAAACGAACTTGAATTTTTGCCTCCGATTCATCCGACAAAAATAGTAGCGGTAGGATTAAACTATAAAGACCATGCCGCAGAGATGCAGAAAAAACTGCCGGAAGAACCTCTGCTTTTTATAAAACCGTCCTCCGCCGTTATTCCTCATCTCGGAACCATAGTCAGGCCGGAAGCCTCAAGAAGGGTGGACTACGAATCCGAACTGGCGGTCGTCATAGGAAAAACCGCTAAAAACGTTAAACAAGAGGAAGCGTCTGATTACATATTCGGCTATACCTGTTTAAACGACGTAACGGCAAGAGATTTACAAATTAAAGATATTCAATATACCCGGTCTAAGGGATTCGATACTTTTGCGCCTCTAGGTCCTTATATAGAAACGGAAATAGAGAATCCTTCAAATCTTCAGATTAAAGGCTGGCTTAACGGGGAATTAAAGCAGTCTTCGAATACTTCAAACCTGATTTTTAGTCCTTATGAATTAATAGAATTCATTTCGGGAATTATGACGCTTTTCCCCGGCGATATAATTTCTACGGGAACTCCTTCGGGCGTCGGAAGTTTAAATAAAGGCGATATTTTCGAAATAGAAATAGAAAATATCGGAAAGTTAAAAAACTTCGTAGAATAACAAATATATATGGCCTTAAATCACGTTAGAAACTATTAAAACTGCTTAAACATATAATAATACTGGATTCCCGCGTAGGCGGGAAAGTCCTTAAAAGGACTTCACGAGGCTTGAAAAGCCATATCGCAAGCACGCGTTTATCAAAGCATTTCGTTTAGCATAAAGCCTTTGGCTTTATAAGCGCTAAACTCCATATCTTTGATGCGTGCTGGGGATGGCATAGCGTTAATCCAGAAAAAGAAATTTCTAACGGTTATTTAAAATATGAATAAAATAGCGGAGCACAGACTTTATAAATGGCTCGTTCTGGCAATAGCCGTTACCGCTTCTTTTATGGCTATATTAGACATAAATATCGTCATAGTAGCGCTTCCCAAGATGATGTCGCACTTCGGGGTCAACGTCATAACGATAGACTGGGTAATTATCGCCTATACCATAACTTACTCCATTATCATTCTTCTTACGAGTTTTGCCAGCAAAAAATACGGACTTAAAATTCCTTTTGCGGTATCGATAGTATTTTTTTTAATAGGCTCGGCATTCTGCGGTTTTGCCCCGACTTACAGAATAATGATAATATTCAGGATAATTCAGGCGGTAGGAGGGGCGGGACTTATTCCGATATCCGTCAACCTTATCGCAAAATATTTTAAGGCGCAGGAAAGAGGGACAGCCATGGGGGTCTGGACTATCGGGATAATGGTAGCCCCCGCTCTCGGTCCCATAATAGGAGGATATTTCGTCGATTACGTTGACTGGAGGATGATATTTTATTTTAACGTCCCTATAGGTATAATCCTGTTTTTAGGCACATTAATTTTGCTCGAAAACGATATACCGGAAAAACCTTTTGCAAAAAAGTTCGACCTCATCGGATTTATTCTTGTCGCGATATGTCTGGGAACTTTACTGTACGTCCTTAACGAAGGACAGACTCTCGAATGGGATTCGGCGATAATCCGCCTGAACGAACTCATAAGCGCAACTTCCTTTATACTTTTTATCGTCGTCGAAATATTTTCCAAAAAACACTTAATGGACTATTCTCTTTTTAAAGCAAGAAACTTCGTCGCCGGCAATTTAGTCAACATGATAAGGGCAGGGGCAATTTTCAGCACTTTATTTTTATTGCCGATATTCATCGAGGACTTGCTGAATTATAACGCAATGCATGCAGGATATTTAATGGCGCCGTTTGCTATTGCTGTTGCCGTCGCATCGCCGATTGCAGGGAAAATTTCCGATAAATACGGACCTAAATATCTTATGTTTGCAGGCATGCTGATATTTGCTATCGCAAATTTTTCTCTGGGCAGCATTTCGCTGCAAACATCTATTCCGTTTTTGGTTTATAATCAGTTTTTACGCGGTATCGGCGTTGGACTTATAAATGCACCGGTTATGATGACCGTGATAAACTCGGCTAAGTTTGAACAAATACCTGATGCTTCCGCTTTATATAACGTTTTATTCCAGATAGGAGCGTCTTTTGGAATAGCATGGTCTGGAGAAGAACTTGCGGTCAGGCAGGTTTATCATTTAAACCAGTATGCAAGGGATGTAAATTATAATTTTAATAATTTTAATAATGTAATAAATTTTCTGCGCGGAGATTTAATGCATAGAGGAAGCTCTTTCGTTAGAGCTTTGCTTCATCCATCAAATTCTATCAAGGTTTTCGATTACATAATCAACGAATTTTCGTTGATAGGCGCATACGGCGACGTTTTCGCCGCATTGGGCTATCTGTGCATTATAGGCGGCATAGCCGCCATTGCCGTAAAAAATATCAAAACCAAAAAAAATTGAATTCTAATTCCATTGAATTCTAATTCCATGTTCTAATTCCATTGATTTATTAAACGGATTATATTAATATAGACAAAGTTAAAATCGATAATTTTAAAATAGGAGAAATGTTTGATGATAGCATATTTCGTTATGGAATGCGCCGTGGACAGCAGGATTCCCACTTACAGCGGAGGACTTGGGATTCTTGCCGGAGATACCCTCCAGAGCTTTGCCGACCTCGAAATTCCGGCGGTAGGTATAACTTTATTATGGAAAAACGGTTTTATCGAACAGAAACTGTCTAACGAAGGCGGTCAGTTGGACTCCTTTCAGGAATGGGATATAGAAAAATATATGCAGCCTACAAACGTTAAAATAAAAATTCCTATCGGCGGCAAAGACGTTACGATAACGGCTTTTAAATACGTCGTAGAATCTACGAGAGGCGACAACGAGATAGAGGTATATTTTTTAACGCCCGATACTCCGGAAAACGACCCCGAAACAAGAAAAATATGCGACAGACTGTATATCGAGGGAGGCCTAACGAGACTCAGGCAGGAAATAATTCTCGGAATAGGCGGATATGAAATGTTAAAAGCTCTGAATTACAGGCCTTTTTTGTATCATATAAACGAAAGCCATTCCGCCCTTTTAATAGCCGGTCTCATGAAAGATATTGACAATTTGAATAGAGTAAAGTCAAGAGTGGTTTTTACGACGCATACGCCTATTCCCGCGGCTTTTGATAGGTTTGCAATAAAAGACGTAAAAGAAATGCTTTTCGGGTACTGCGGAGAAAAAGTTTTTGACGATATTTACCGGGAAAACCTCGAAGAAAAAGATGAATTAAATTTGTCGTGGCTTGCGATAAAAAACGCTAAAAACGTCGTAGCGGTGTCAAGAAAACATAAGTATGTATCGGAACAGATATTCGAGGGTTATAAGCTAAAATACGTAACCAACGGCATCCACCATGTAAAATGGACTTCTCCGCATTATAAAATGTTATTTACTCAATTTATAAAAGGTTGGGAAGAAGACCCGGACCTGCTGAGGGGGGCCGCGTGCATCCCCGACAGCGACTTTGCGCAGGCGCATATTTTATGCAAAGAAACTCTTATAGAAATGATTAATTCCGAAACGGATTCTTCACTCGTACCTGCCGATTTTACTATCGCCATGGCTAAAAGAATAACACATTACAAAAGAAATAACCTCATACTTTCCGATCCGGATAAATTAATTGACATTGCAGAAAAAAAAGGCAATATTCAGATTATTTTTGCCGGAAAAACGCATCCCGCCGACACCGGCGGACTTGCAATGATAAAGTCTATCCACGATACGGCAAAATATATTTCGTCTAAAACAAAAAAAATTAAAATTGCTTTCTTAGAAAATTATAATATTCATAAAGCCAATATAATACTTGCAGGAGCGGATTTGTGGCTTAATAATCCTACAAGACCGCTTGAAGCCTCCGGGACAAGCGGAATGAAAGCCTCTCTTAACGGCGTTCCTAACTTCAGCGTATTAGACGGCTGGTGGCTCGAAGCGTGTATGGAAGGAACTAACGGCTGGAGCATAGGTCCTAAGTCCGCTTGGACAGACTTGAGCTATTCGGACGATATGCAGGATTTAAACGATATATACGGAAAATTGGAATTCAATATACTCGATTTATATTACAAAAATTATTCGGATTATTTAAAGATAATGAAAATGGCGGTTTCTTCTATTGCCCCGCATTTCAATACGCACAGGATGGTTTCCGAATACGTTACCGATTTATATCTGACCGGCATAATAATGTGCTACTTAGAAAAAGAAAAAGGCGGCGTCTGCGATTTATAATATTTCTCCAATAACCACCCCGTCAGGCAACCACCCCGTCAGGCAACCACCCCGTCAGGCTATCGCCTGACACCCCTCCTTTTTAAGGAGGGGAGTTAAAAACCTTACCATAGCATTCGATAATAGTAATAGATAAATTCCCGCAGTGTTACCCTCCTTACAAGGGATAGGAGTTAAAAACTTAAATCTGCACAGTTGTTATTAGCATTTAAGGCCGCTCCCCTCCTGTTTAAGATATATTCTTCTGCGTGCTTTAAAAAGCACTGCTTTTTAGCAGAAGAATATGGGTGTCGGCCAAAGGCCGACGGGGTGGTTATTAAGGATTTATTATAACTTTTAGGGAATCCTGAGCTTTTGCCGTAAGTTCAAACCCTTTTGCGATTTCTTCCAGAGGAAGCCTGTTTGTTATCATATCTTTTACGTTAATCCTGCCGGACATTATAAGTTCGAGAGCCGTCCTATGGTCGAGTATAGACCCGGCGTAAGAGCTTAACAGCGTAATTTCGGTTCTCCAGAATATATCGTTGATAGAAAGCGGAATTTTTGCTCCTTCGTCAGCCGCCCCAAAAAACAAAACCGTCCCGCCGCGCCTTACCGATTTAAGTCCCTGCAAGATTGCGCTGTCCGCTCCGGTCGATAAAATTACTATATCCGCTAAAAATCCTTCGTTAATGTCTTCGATAGCCTCAGATAAATTAGGCCGGCCGAATGCGCCCGCTATTAATATATCGTCGTCTGCTAAATTGTCTGCTTTGGACCGACCTTTGGCTTCCGCCTCTCTGACATCTTCAAAACCTGCATCCGCGACTGCGCCCGTATTGAAATTTTTTGCGTTAAACGTATAATCCGCTCCGAATCTCTTTGCGTATTCAAGCCGTTTATCGTTAATATCGACCGCTATAATCCTGCTTGCGCCAGTAGCCCTTAAAAGACTTATATGCAGAAGACCCGAAAGCCCGCTGCCAAAAACTATTACGGCATCTGCAGGCTTTACCCCCGCAAGCCTCTGTCCCCTTACGACGCATGCGAGAGGCTCGATAAACGTCCCCTCCTCGAAACTCACGGAATCAGGCAAAAGATATATTCCGTTTTTTACGTTTATTTCTGGAAGCCTCAAATACTCCGAAAATCCGCCCGGGTCAAAGTTAGTCGTCCTTATGGTTTCGCATACTGTTTGATGTCCGCTAAGGCAATATTTACATATATTGCACGGAACATGGTGCGCGGCGCAAATCCTGTCGCCTGCTTTATATTTTTTAACGTTTTTTCCGGTTTCGACTATCGCGCCGGTAACCTCGTGTCCTAAAACAAGCGGAACTTTATCCCTTCTATACCATTCTATGACGTCGCTGCCGCAAATCCCGCTCGCTTCGACCTTCATAAGAACTTCGCCGTCGTTTATTTTCGGAATATCTTTTTCTATGAGCCTGATATCTTTGTTGCTATAATACAGAGCGCATTTCATAATTTGCTATCAACCCGTTTAATTAACTTATTTAACCTTAACCGTTGCTTTCTGCCCGTCGGGAAACTTCTGTCCTTCTTCTATTGCAAGCACGACGTCTCTTTTTCTTAAAATACCTTTATATCTGCCTTCTTCATCGATTACGATAAGTTCGTCGGTATTTTTCCTGAAAAAGTTTTGCACCGCTATATCTAAAGTATCCGTCAATCTAATTTTAGGCAAATTGGACGATTCCATTAAATCTTTCGCCGTTCTGGAATCGTCCGGCGAAGTCATCATTAAATTTTTTACGGCATCGTATTTAACTACGCCGACAATCTTACCTGTTTCATCTATAACGGGATGCATATAAAAATTAGAATTAAAAAAAATCTTGATCATCTCGTACAAAGGCATATTGGGGTCTATCGGCTTTGCCGAAGCCGTGTCCGAGCTTTCCATTACGTCGCTAACCGAATATCTCTGAAGAGGCTTAATTAAATAATCTTTAAAATGAGCCGGCGATTCCATTCTGTTTCTTTTTTGGCTTCGGTATATGCTTCCTTTTCCGCTCACTATAAAAGTTATCGCCGAAACAAGCATAAGCGGCGGAAGGAGGCCGTAACTTCCGGTCATTTCCGACACCATAAGAAGTGACGAAATCGGAGTTTTTGCGGCTCCGGCAAAAAAACCTCCCATTCCTATTAACACAAAAGGCGCAATATCCGAAGAAAGTATCAGATGAGGAAATAAAATATGGAAAATCATTCCCGCCGCGCCCCCAAAAGCTCCGCCTATTACCAAAGACGGAGCGTAAACTCCGGCGGAACCGCCCGAACTTATCGTAAACGACGTGGCGACTATCTTAAAAAATCCTAAAAGAATAAGCGTTACTATAGCCAGTTTTCCAAGCACCGCAAGCTGCAGCCAGCCGTAACCCACGCCCATAATTTCCGGAAAAAAATAAGCTATTGCTCCTACGACCGCACCGCCGAGCATTGGTTTAAAATGAGGCTTTATTTTTATCTTTTTAAAAACATCGTGAATAAAATAAAAAAAACGGACATAAAACTGCCCTGCAAAAGCTAAAAAAATCCCAAGAATTGCATAAAAAAATAAAGTAATCGGTCTGGTATATGTGAACATGGGCGTCTTGACCACCGGATTAAATCCGGCGTAAAAATATGCGTAAATGGAATATCCGACGATAGCCGCAATAATGGAAAGCATTAGCGCTCCGCCCTCGAAATCCATTTCGGAATACAGAACCTCGACGCCAAACATTGCGCCTGCAAGCGGAGATTTAAAAATAGCTCCTATACCGGCGCCGATTCCCGCGACAAGCATCGTCCGCCTGTCCGGCACAGGCAGTCCTAAATATGTAGCAAGCACGGAACCGAATCCAGCGCCTATCTGGGCGACCGGGCCTTCCCTGCCGCCTGAGCCTCCCGAACCCAGCGTAACGGAAGAGGCAAGCGTTTTTATTATCGGCACCCTTCCCCTTATATATCCTTCTTTGTTATGAAAAGCGTCTATAGCGGCATCCGTTCCGTGCCCTTCCGCCTCCGGCGCGAAAGTATAAACTAAAATGCCGGATATTAAACCGCCGAGCATAATTATTAAAGGTATAACCCAGCGTATAGGATGATTGTCGATGGGAGCTCCGGTCTGCCCCATAAGTTCCGGTCTCGGAGAATAATAATGCGCCATGCTTACCTGGAATACAAACCTGAAAAATCTTATAAGGGCATTAAAAACTATTGCCCCTATGCCTGCAATAATGCCTATTAAAACTCCGAAAAAAATCCATCTGGAAAAATAAAATATCGAATTATCCTGAAATCTTATTATTTTTCTTTTAAGATTGGTTCTTAATCGTATAAGAGAATTTTTTATATTAGGCATACAATAGTTTTTCTTTTATTCCCGTCAAAATAAAAAATGGCAGCCCCAACGGGATTCGAACCCGTGTTACTGCCGTGAGAGGGCAACGTCCTGACCGCTAGACTATGGGGCCTTTTTTGAATTATAATATTATACTATAAATTTATTGAAATTTAAAAGGTTTTTAGGCTAAAATTACTTTTTTATAATTTCAAATTTTCCTGATTTTACCAATTCAATGCTGTTATAATTTTCGGGATCCTTAAATTCAAACTGCCGTATTGAATAAACATCTTCGCCATGATTCTTATTAAAAAACAATGTGGCCGCTTTTTTCTTCGTATGCGATTGCCATTGCCTAAAAGGATAAAAAAACTGCCTTATAATAACATTAGCGGCGTTAATATTTTTTGCTTCGACAAGCACAACTTGATTTTTTCCCTCATAGCCTGCATCAACTTCTGTTTGCACGCTATTCACCTTAATCAACTGTTTACCGACATAAAATTCAAATTCAGGAGTATATTTTCTTCCTCTTATTGTTAGAACAAGAGAATCATCCTCCATAAACGTTCTAATCAGGCTAACCGCATATGCAAAGTCAAGATGCTGCATCTCGGAATCGCCTATTTTAGAGGTATCTAATTGAAAATCAAGTTTCGGCAAATAAATTGTATTTTCTTTATCAATTTTTGGAATATCGATATATCCCTCTCCTTTTATTATATTGTATGTTCCGTTTTTAACAGGTAATAAAAATAGATTATTTTTAATAAAAACATCGGGCCTGTCTTCTTTGCTATCTTGTTTACATAAAATACGAACCTCTTTTTCGCCCGTTTTTTTAAATTTTTGGCAGGATTTTTTTATTTGTTCGGCAGAAATTATGCATGGCGACCCATCAAAATCGTGTTCTAATATTTTATAGTCGTCAAAAATCTTTTTCCAAGAATTATTATTAGACATTTAATTTATAAATTATTAAATATTTATGATTAATATTTAAATTAGAGTTTTTATTATTTGGATTATATGCATCTTTAATCTGAATTACTACGATCTCCTTAATTTTTAATTTATCATCCTTGTTAAAATATTTTTCAATATAAATAGGATTTGAATATACAAGATTGTCATCAACCCTAATATCTTCGCATATTATTGCTAAGATCCCCTCTTTTTCTAAATAATTATAAAAATCTTTGCTGAAATTACTAAAATTATTATCATAAAAATATATTAAAAGATTGCTTGATTTTTTAGGATTATCATTATAGATAGAATAGCTGCCGTTGCCGTATCTTTTAATTAAATTATTTAAAGTATTATTTACCCAATCTTTTTTTTCAAAAATCCATACCGTAGTGGATTCTTGTTGTATATTATTATTTTCAATAAATTTTATTTTACTTTTTTCATATTGTGAAAAAGATACTTCGGTATTGTTGCTTTTATGATTTTTAACTTTTTTTTTGTCTGATTTTTTAAAAATAACCAGATATTCGTGAGCTAATAAAAGAAAATTAAATTTGATGCTGTTTGTGTACCAAAAACCGGTCGTCTTGCAATTATGCTGTCTTTTTATTATTAATTCTTTTATAACAAAACCTTCCTTTAAATATTTGTCTATAGTCCAAAAACCAAGGGGTATAACATTCTTATTTTTTCTCATATCTCCTATTAATATAGAACAATATTTATTATCTTTTAATACTCTATAACTTTCTTTGGCAACTTTTTCGATTTCTTTAAGAAAATCACCTACCTCATAGTTAGAAAGGTCACTTTTGTTATTATGAGTATAATTAATAATATTAGAGTATGGGGGGTGGGAACAAATTAAATCTATAGAATTATCATTTATTAAATCTAAATTTCTTGCATCTCCTACCATAAAATCAATTGAGACTCTGGAATGCTCTAAAAATTTGACGTTTTCATCAGCCGCTTTAGTTAAAAAATCAGCATTTTCGTTGGCTAATTTAACTGCATTTTCATTTATATCTATGCCTATAAAATTTCTGTTTAGTAATTTTGCTTCTACTCCGGTTGTTCCAGAGCCGCAAAAATAATCTAAAACCAAATCATCCTCATTCGAATACTTTAATAAAATGTTTCTCGGAATATAAGGCGACCAATTGCCCCTATAATTACCGTTATGGGTAGCCCAACTCCCTCTTGATTTAAAACTCCAAACGGTATTCTGCTCTAAACTAAAATCTTTTGGCACTATTTTTTTTATAATCTTTAAGGGATTAGATAAAGTATTTACTGGATTAGAAATATTTATGCCTAAATTTTTAGTAATGGATTTCTCTATAAATTTTAAATTTACATTATATTTATTGCCGATTTCCCTATCAGACAACCCTTTGATTTTATCTTCCAGTATATCTTTTTCCAGACTAAAATCTGCCATTATTTGTACTCCGCATGTATTTTGGGCTTAATTAAAATAGTTACCTTAACTCACCGTTAGAGACTATAAAAATTGATTTAACAAGTTATAAATACTGCATAAACGGCGTGCGTTTATATCTGCTTTCGCAATATTGGCGTCCGTGTATATCAAAGCATGTCTTTGATACGGACGCCAATGGACACCTTTTGGGTTAAAACCTCAATCCCCGCATAGTCATTCCCGCGTAGGCGGGAAAGTTTATGATAAACTTCACGAGACCAAAGGTCGAGAGCGAAGCGTTAATCCAGATAAAAAATCTCTAACGGTGAGTTAAGGTATTATTAATATTAAAAAATATTTATATGATTTATTCTATTTTAAATTGTTTTAATTATATCATAATTTATATCATAATTTTAAATTTTGTTCTTCTTAATTTTTGTTTTGTCTCTCCATGTACTATCTAATACAATTAAAGAGTAATAAAGAGGATGGATTTATTTATTTGCTTACTACCGACTAAGTTTGCTGAAATTCATAATAAAACCGAGCAAGATTCCTAAAATTTAACTAAAATTTAATTGCAAAAAGTTTTTTGCAGAGTATTATAAGTTAACGCTTGCGCTTCATACGTTATAATACAAAATCTAAGTAATTTTCGTTATTTATAACCGATAACGGGGCATTGGGATAAGTACTGTTCCATAACTCGCGGGTTTTGTTATTATTTTTATATTTAGACCATTTAAATTCATAAGAAGACAATATTCCTTCGTTTTCCTCTACTAAATCGACTTCTTTGCCGTCGTACGTTCTCCAGAAATAAAAAGAAACGGGCATAACTCTTTCATATGTCAGTTTTTTGATTCTTTCCATAAATATAAAATTCTCCCATAGCATACCGGTATCGTTCCTATTTTCCAATGAATTAAATTGGGAGACAACGGCATTTCTTATACCGTTATCTACAAAGTAGTATTTTGCCTTGGCGGTAATTTCATTTCTTAAATTCCTGTTAAAACCGCCTAGTTTTTTAATAACAAAAGTTTTTTCTAAAACGTCAAGATATTTAGCGACGGTTTTAACGTCTATTTTTAGCTTAACGGCAAGCTCGTTAAACGATACAAGATTTCCTACTTGAAATGCCAATAATTTTAAAATGTCTATCAATGTTTTAGACGATTTTAAATTATCAAGAGTCAATACATCTTTCAGCAAGTAAGAATTAACCAATTCTTCAAGTACTTCTATCTTTTCTTTTTTGTTTGCCGCATTTATGACATCGGGATAAGATCCGAATATTAAAAAATCTTCCAGCTTTTCTTTAAGCTCAAATCTATTATATAAAGCAAGCAGTTCCTTTTGTGCAAACGGATAAATCAATATAGTAGTTTTTCTGCCCGTCAAAGGTTCTCCCGCCATAGAAGATAAGTCGAACGACGATGATCCCGTAGCTATTATATGTATTCCTTTAATATTATCGACTAATATTTTAAGAGCCATTCCTATAGACGGAATCTGCTGAGCTTCGTCGATAGCATAAAGTTCATAACCTTCTACATACTCGAATATCTGTTTAAAATCCTGCGAACCCAGTATTTGCCGTACTTTTATATTGTCTCCGGAATCTATTTTGTATTTTAACGTCGTATATTTTAAAAAACTTTCAAGAAAAGTCGTCTTGCCTACCCTTCTCGGTCCGTAAATTATTAAAACTTTATTGGGTTTTATCAGTTCATTAATATTATATGCTCTTTTAATCATGATACCTATATTATATAAGAACAGTTACATAAAATCCATAAAATAATTAAAATTTATGGAATGTCAATCCGTAAATTATTGAAATTAAAGATGGAAGATTGAAAGATGGTCGGATTTGTTTATTCTCGTACTCCCGACTGCGTTTTTAGCCGATGAAAATTTGCTGCAGGTTATTTTAGGTTATTTCTTTTTGAGTTAAAAACTCTATATAGTTTTCAGGATTAATAACCGATAAAGTTGAACTGTAAGCTTCCTGAAATGCAGAAGACATTATTCTTTTTGCTTTTGCATTCCATTTGAATTCATAAGCGTTTATTTTTCCGTTTTCTTCTTCTATATAATCGATTTCCTGTTTTTGCAACGTCCGCCAGAAATAGCTTTTAACCCATCTGTTTTTATTAAAATTCGATTTTATTCTTTCGCCGACAAGAAAGTTTTCCCACAATTTTCCTTTATCCTGCCTTAAATTTAAAACCGAAAAATCGTTTATAACCGCATTTCTGATGCCGTTATCCCAAAAATATATTTTCGTGCTTTTTTTAAGTTCGTTTCTTAAATTACGGCTAAAAGACCGTAATCTGAATATTACAAAAGACTTTTCCAATAAGTCTATATATCTTTGGACGGTTATTTTATCGGCTTCTACCTGTCTCGACAACTCGTTATAAGAAACTTCCGAGCATACCTGAAGCGCCAGCGATTCGAGAAGTTTAAATACGGTTTCCGGCCGCCTTATTTCGTTAAACGTAAATATATCTTTATATAAATAGCTGTCGCTTAAATTTCTTAAATTTTCTTTTTCAAGCCCCTGTCCTTCCGTGTTTATTATATCGGGATACATACCGTATATAAGCCGGTGCTCAAGAAGTCTTTTTTCTTTTACTATTCCAAATTCATCTATAAGCTCTTCCGTAGAAAACGGCAGTAATCTAAATTCATATTTTCTGCCTGTTAAAGGTTCGTTTATTTCGTTTGACAATTCAAATGCAGAAGAACCTGAGGCTATAACCTGAATATTTTTAATGTTGTCAACCATCAGTTTTATAGTCAAACCTATATTTTTAACCCTCTGGGCTTCGTCGATTATTACGATAACGTTTTTGCCGATAATTGCTTTAAGTTTATCGGATGTCGCGTTAAAAAGAATGTCTCTTATATCCGGTTCGTCACAGTTAAGAAATATGTACGGCTTGTCAAAAGATTTGGCAATCTCTAATAAAAGGGTAGTCTTTCCAGCCTGTCTGGGACCAAGTATTATAATTGCTTTTTCTTTAAAGGAATGCTTAAGTATAAGTTCGAATAACTGTCTTTTTATTATTTTTTTTGTTTCCATAATAAAATTTGAATACAAAAGCCTATACTATTATATTTGTTTTAGATATTATAATCACTAAATATTATCATTTTTGGTGATTATAGTCAACAAAAAACTGTATAACGAATCAAGAATATAATAAAAAAGCGGAAGGGCTGAAAAGCCGCTTCCGCTTTAATTTTATGCTGTCGCAATCATAATACTGCGTCGGCAGGATTAGAATGCAAAGTCAAGACCTGTGCCGAGCGTATCATCCTGCGATTTATTGGTAAATAAATATGCGAGATACAGATGGGCGTTGTATGCCAGGTTGTATTCGGCCTGAAGGGCGATTGCGTCTTTTATGCCTTCGTTGGTGCATCCGTTAGAAGAAGTATAGGTTCCACTTTGGTACAAACTGGCATTTTCACAAGTTGTTGGATTACCATTAATCCAACCTTCTTGTAAATTCTTATGTGTCCATGAATACTGGGCATAATCACCCACAAGCATTAAACCATTGCCAATTTGCGGAAATAAATATCTGCCGTAAATCTCAAATTCCGAATAACCATTGCTTGAGTTAGTGTTGCCAACAACGCTATTGTCTACGCTAATATTATTTGATGGTATTGACGGATTTCCGTACGGATGATTGTCGCTCTGAACCATATATGTTAAGCCAAGCTCGTAAATATCGTTTGCAAGGTCAACATCCACGCCGTTAATTGTTACACGGTTTGTCCAAGCTTCGTCACCGGTAGCGACAGTTGAGATTGGTTCTGCAACTGTTGCGCCATAATAACCAAATTCAAGCTGACCCATTGGAACCGGATAATATTCTTTTAACTGATAAGAATACTCCATTGCATTTGAAATAGTGCCACCAGGTAGAGCTTCTGCATTATAAGCCTGCGTTCCATTTAATTTATTCGGCGATCCCGCATCATTCGTAACCGTTACTTTATACCACAAATGATAACCGGGCGTTCCGTAGAGGGCAAATCCCTCATTTCTTGCATGGATTAAATTTCCATTTTCGCCGTCGTAGCCTACAGCCAATCCCTGCCCGTTTCCTGCCGGCCCGCCAAGAATATAGAACGGCATCTGCCTGTAAAAATAGGGGCTTGCGGTCGTAACCTGACCGAGTTTTAAGTTAAACAGGTGCGACGGAACGCCAAAACCGGCTCCTAAACCGTTGATGGAGGCAAATATCTGTTTTTGCTCAAGAACTTGTTTTGGGCTGCTTGAGTTAAAATGAACATAAAATGAAACCGAATTTGCAAAAGGAGTATAAACTTTAAATGCCCCAGCCGAAACTAAATCGGCTTCTGCTTTAAATGCATCTGTTTGCGGGTTAACATTTTCATTCGTATAATGCTGATAACTGATAATCGGTTCGATCATCACCGGTATCGGCCACGGATTCGGAAGACTCAATCCTTGAGTAATCTGCGTTGCATCGGATGGAGTTCCGTTTGTTCCCGGAAGTCTGAAGCCGTTTCTCCAGAATGCCCTGCCGAACGGGTTTAAGTTTGGAAATACCGTGTGGCAAACTGCGCATGAAAAATGATACTTTTGAGCAAAAGCCGGAATAGCGTTTGCTTTCTTGGGAACCATCGCAAAAGAAACCGCTAAGACGAATAAAACTGCAAGAGTTACTGCTAATTTCTTTTTCATAACTTTCCTCTCTCTTAAAGTTAAAAATTAAATTAAATAAATTAGAACTTTTAAAAATTGCCGTTTTGCAATTCTTTAAACGATTAAAGACGAGTTGCCTGCCGCATAACCTTAAAAATCTTTAAATCTTTTTCGGTTCTTCCGGCTTCACCACCTCCTTAATAAAGATATAGCGGGAATGACGCCCAAATAGGCAATATCTTTTAACCTAATTATAATACCTAAATTCTATATGTCAAGTCTTTTTTATTTTTTTTTATTTTTTATTTTTTATTTTTTGAAAATCAGCGGAGTTCATCCAGATACGACGCAAGCTCGAAAAGCTCTTTTTTGGAAAGCATCTTGTGGTCGGGCATAATTGCCATATAAGTCTTTCCGTTAATTTTTGCCATAGAACCTGATTTAAAATGTTTGGACGGCGTAGCAATCTGAACTTCGAGCCATTTAATAGAATGTTTAGCAAGTCCTTCTTTAGAAAGATTGGGACCTACACTGCCGCCTTTTTTGTCTATTGTATGGCACGCAAAACAGTCTATGCCTTTTTTGTTGGAATGAATAAGCTGATTACCCAGCTGTGCGGCGGTCAATTTTACCGGAGCGGTAAGAGCGTGAACCGCAATATAACCGAGAACTATGACTAAAACGATAAATATCGCCGTTAAACCTTTTTTCATAAAACCTCCCTTAAAAGAATATATTTAAATAATGACGCAATGACGACCAAGTTAATAATCGAATTTCATTAAAGCGTTTACCGTATGCGGCTTAAGTTTATCCGCGCCTTTCAAGAAAGAAAGCTCCGCAAGAAACGCCGTATCCGCAACTTTCGCCCCGAAACTTTCGACGAGTCCTATAGTAGCGAGAGCCGTTCCGCCGGTCGCAAGGACGTCGTCGGCTATTATTACCCTGTCGCCCGCCTTTAACGCGTCTCTGTGGATTTCGAGAGTCGCGCTTCCGTATTCGAGGTCGTAGCTTAAAGACGAACATTCGTAGGGAAGTTTGCCGGGCTTCCTTACCATTATGACGCCTGCGCCGAGCCTGTAGGCGAGCGGAGCGCCGACCACGAACCCTCTGGCTTCTATGCAGACGACGTAATCGATTGTTTTGGATATATAAGATTCGGTTAAAGAATCGACGGCACAAGCAAACGCTTTTGCGTCGGCAAGAAGCGGCGTAATATCTTTAAAGTTAATCCCTTTTTTTGGAAAATCTGGAATTTCACGGATAAATTGTTTTAAGTCCATTAGAACTCCAATATTCGTATTTCATTAATACTTGTTTACGACTGATAATTATATATTTACGAAAATTAATTGTCAATACCGGAAAACGAAAGTTTTAACATTGCGTTAATATATTTAATAATTTCAATACACTCTGCTTTCGGCGTTAAGCCTTTTAATAGCTTTTTTTGCGTCAAAATCTTTCATAAGATACAGATAACACGTTCTGACGGGCCTGAATTTAACGTATATGTCGAGCCTGCCTATTTTTTTAATAGACTTGAAATACGGCGCGTATTTTTTAACAGGGTCGAGCATATATTTGTCGTCCATAATAAACATGGCATTTTCTCCGTTTATTTTATTAAGGTTCTGCCATAGGTCGTACTGGTTTAAAAAACCGGATATATTATAAATGTTTACGGCGGGCTTGTATCCGCCGTAATAGACGAGTTCGTCGGCGATTGCATAATGGTGCGTGAGAATAAAGAGCGGACGATAAGCCGTTTTATAACCATTATAAACGATACGTATATATTTTGCGCTATACCGCCAGCCGAAAAGGTCGTTCGTTATGTCGGCGGTCGAGGGTTTTCCAGGGATATGCGGTATAAGCGAAAATATCCCGCCTTTTTTGAGCCGCTTTTCTTTATCTATATATCGTATTATCCTGCCTACCGGTATGGAATTATAATAAATCTGGTTATACAGAATAAAGGAAAAGAAAAAGCCGGAAAAGAGGGCGAAATAGACGTAGTATTTCAAAATGAAGTATATGAACCGCCTCTTCCCCTCCTTAAGAAGGAGGGAAGCTTCGGATAAAAGGTGTCCGAATTCAATCCGGATACCTTTTATCTCTCGAAGAAACTTTTCTTTCCTATCGGTAAGCATGTCCGCAACGTAACCCGCAATAGGAAATGCGGCAAGATAGCCTATATCCGGCCAGTGCACCAATATTCTGTGGGAATATCCGTTGACGATAAAAAATAAAAGAATAGGGAGGGAAAGGCAGACGGAAAAGAGAAAGGGTTCGCGGACAGAAAAGGGAGCGGGTTTATTTATTACAAATAATATATATATAAAAACTGCGATTAAAAATAAGTATATGAAGGGGGTTATGACCAAAACCTGTCCTAACCAGCCCGCGGCTAAAAGAGATAAACCCGGTTCGGGACGTGAAAAACCGTGCGAAAGTTGAAACTCGAACGATATAAAATTATGCGTGAAATTCCAGTATATTACCGGCGAAAAAACCAAGAGCGCAACGGCAAGAGCCATATAAGGATAAAATGTTTTCAGATAACGCCTGTTTCGTTTGGAAACAAGCAGATACAAAAGAATGGAAGGCGGGATAAGCGCGGCGGTATATTTGCTTAAAAACGCAAAGCCGAGGGAAATGCCGGCGAGAAGCCAAAAAAACCACCCCGTCGGCCTTTGGCCGACACCCCTCCTTTTAAGGAGGGGAGCTTTAAAGTCAGATTTATTTATTTCTTCGGAATAAAAAATATCTGTCCCATTTTCTTCCGATTTATTTATTTCCTTATTGCCGTCTGCTTGTTCCAAGAAAGGGGACAGATTTGAAATCTGTCCCCTTTCTTGCGTTCCATTTTCTTCTACCGCTTTATAAAAAAATATGAAAAATAATAGGGTAAAAAATAACAGCGGGGCGTCCGGAAGCATCATAACGGACAGAACCATTCCGAATATTACGGCTGACAGGAAAAACAAAAACGAAAAAAAAGCCGCCCGTTTGTTTTTAAACAGAATATAAGAAAGGTAATATATAAGAAATCCGTCTAAAAAAGAAAAAATAAGTGCGCCAAGCCTGACGGAAAGCTGGCTTTTGCCGAAAATACCGTCAAAAACATATATAATCCAGCCGACAAGCGGGGCATCGTCGAGATAACCCAAAGACGGTTTCAGCGACCATACATAATAATGCGCTTCGTCGTTGCCGAGATTTAAAGCCGAGGCAAGATGAACGCGAACGATTAAGGCAAAGACCGATATTATAAAAAGATAAATCTCATATTTGAATCTACCTATGTAAGAACTTAATTTTTGCTTGCTCAAATTTATTATAAACCGCCTTCTATTTCCACCAGTTTATCAAACAATCTTGTAAAACTTTTAGTCCGGCAAATTTTTTCTATACCGGGTTTTTTGCTTTGTAATTATATTAAATATGCTTTAAAAAGACAAATATGCGGTTTGTCCCAAAATTGCCGATAGAAAATTATTTTTCTGGATGAGCCGTCTAAATACCGACGGCTTTAAACCGTACCCGCCTGCGCGGGAATGACAATTAAGGAATTTAACTTTTCACCCAACGGGTGTCATTCCTGCGTAAGCAGATATAAACGCACGCCGTTTATGCAGAATTTATAATATACCGAAACAGTTTTAAATATTTCTATCGGCAATTTTGGGTTTGTAGGTGCTTTATCAATCCGTTAAATCTGTCTTTCAATTCCAAAGCGGCGTCGATTTGCGCAAATAAGGCAATACCTTTGCCCGCATCCGCATCCGTGCCTGTCCCGCCGGAGCCGCGTACGGTTAACGGCTCTATTTCCTTTTCCGAAGGTTCCTCGAAATATTTTTTCTGATTTAAATAAACGGCGGCGTCCGCTTCGGAATAGTCGTTCAAAGCGGCAAACCTGTTTTCGAGCCTCTTTAATATAATTTTTTCTTTTTCTTTATCGTCATATATTTTAGAATATACGAATATAAAAATACAGTCTTTTTTATTAAAAGCGTTAATTATTTTTTCGCGGTGGGCGCGCTTTAAGAATGTAGCATCGAATATTACGCCGCCGCTACAGGCGTTCCCCCCGCCGGCGGCGCCGATACCGCCTGTTCCATATTCTGCTCCGCTTTCGAATTCTTTCAATCCTTCTTCGAGCATAGTTCCATAAACTTTGACGTTTGCATCGGCGGAATATTTTACGGATTGAACGGCAGAGCCGAATAAATTTTGCCTGATTTCGTCGGTAGAAATAACGCGTGCGTAAAACCACTCCGAAAGCAGGCGGGAAAGCGAAGACTTGCCGCTGCCTGAAAGACCGCAGTTAAGAATGACTGCCCGCTTTTGCGCAAGCGCAAGGTAAAAACCGGCAAGACCGAAATATTTTAAGGCTTTTGCAGGCGCGTATTTACCGGGGGAAAGCAGGGCTATCTTGGTTCTGACTATCGCCCTGTAGGCTTTAAAAAACGGGATTACGAAAGGTTCGTATTTTGCGTAGGGGGCTATGGATTTTGAATAGTTAAAATAGTTTTTATAACAGCCGAAAAAAACCGCGGATTCGTAAAAATATCCGTTAAATTCAAAATCCATAAGCAAAAAAGCGACGTCTAAATATATATCCTGACATCTGTATCTTTCGTCGAATTCGACACAGTCCATAAGACAGATTCCGTTAACGCGGCGCTGGTCCAAAACGGCGATATGCTCCATCCTTAAATCTCCATGGACGTCGCGGACAAAACCGCCTTCGGCGCGAAGGCGGATAAACTCGGAGAAGAGCGGAGATGAAAGGAACGAGGAATAAGATGCAACCACCCCGTCAGGCGAAGCCTGACTCCCCTCCTTGAAAAGGAGGGGAGTTTTTTTGCCGTCGAAAAAGGTGCCAGTTTTTTTGCCGTCGAAAAAGGTGCCAGTTTTATTTATTTTCTGCGTCCATATTTCCTTTATCGTTTCGTAATTGTCTTCCCAGTTGGCTCTGTAAACGTCGTAAGAGCCGAATTTGGAAATTCTTTCGGACGTCCGGGCGGTTTTGTGAAAAAGATATATTTTTTTGGCAATTTTTTTTAAAATATCCTCTATATTTATATCGGCGTTACCGGGTTCGTCAATTTTACCATGTTTATTAATTTTGGCAAATTTGCCGCTTTTTAATATATTGCTTAAAAAACGTGCCGGCTCGACTCTTTTCATTCTGACTAAGACGTCTATAAGTTTTCCGCCTTTAAAACCGATAAACCGTCTGTCTTTTTTCTGCCTTAGTTCGACTATGTCTATATAAATTCCGGAACAGGATCTTCTGTTCAGGGACAGTTCCTTTTTTGCGAAAAAAATTCTCTTTTCAAGGGCGGTATAATCGACAAAACCGAAATTTACCGGTTTTTTTTGCTTGTAGGCAAATTTATCGGTCAGATAAACGCGGGATATGTGGGTTTCGATTGTTTCGGAAGCCGGCAGCCACTCCGGCAGACTATCGTCTGCCTCCCCTCCTTTATAAGGAGGGGAGCTAACCGTTCCATTTATTTTTAAATCCGTACCCTTTTCCATTATATCATTTTCGGCTGAATCTTTATCTGTCATCGGAAGATTTTAAACTTATAAGACCGGCTTCTGTCGCCATTAACTTAAGTTTTTTTAAGGCTTTAACTTCTATCTGTCTTATACGTTCTTTGGTAAGTCCGAAAATGTTTCCTACTTCATTAAGCGTGCGCGGTTTTTCATAGTTAAGCCCATACCTTAAAATTATAACCTTTCTTTCAATTTCCGGAAGTTTTATAAGCCATTTATTTAAAAGATTTAACGTTTCGATTTTATCAAGAGTATCATATGCGGAATCGGCGCTTTCATCGGTTTTTATTAAATTGGCAAACGAGTTTGCGGAGTTTTCTTCGTCTTCGTTTCCGGAATACGGAGCGTCTAAAGAATAAATATTACCTACAAGACTCATAACCTTTTCGAGCTTAGATTCCTTAATCCCCATACGGTCGGCTATCTCGTTTAATTTCGGCTCTCTTTGAATTTCGGACGTAATCTCTTTTACGGCTCTGGCATATTTGTAAATATTTTCGGATATATGAATAGGCAGCCTTACGACTCTGCCGGAATTCAATATTCCGCGTTCTATAGTCTGCCTTATCCACCAGATAGCGTAAGTAGAAAACCTGAAACCTTTTTTCGGCTTGAATTTTTCTACCGCTTTTATAAGCCCCAAATTTCCTTCCATAATAATGTCCTCGAACGAAAGACCCCTTCCGAGAAATTTTTTTGCCACGCTTATTACAAGCCCAAGGTTGGACTTTATCATTAAATCTCTTGCCTTCTCGTCGCCTTCCCCGACTTTAAGGGCAAGTTCGTATTCCTGTTTTTTTGTCAAAAGAGGATACTTTTTCAGATATTTAAGATACTGCGTAGAAATAGCATTGTCGTCCGATTTGATAGATTTATCCGCATCTTTATCGCCTTCGGCGGCATCCGCATCGGGAGCTGTATAAGCAACTTCCGCTCCGGTTCCTTCAGAAATCGCATCGTTGTTGAGACTTTTGCGCTTCATATCCGTTTTTTCCTATAAGTTTTACAAAATTTGCGGGGGCTATATCTTTTGAGAACATAGCTCCGTTTTTCTTTTCGATAACGCAGATGTTCTGCGCCCCGTTTTTTTCCACCGGAACGACCATAATTCCGCCTTCGCTCAGCTGGTTAAACAGGGGCTGCGGGATATCCGGAGAGCAGGCGGTTATAAGTATTCTGTCGTAAGGCGCATATTCTCCATAACCTATAGATCCGTCTCCGATAATAAAAATTATATTGTGCATATTCAAAGATTCTACGGCGTTTCTTGCTTTTAAAGATAAATCTCTTATGCGTTCTATCGTAAAAACGGAACCGCAAAGCAAAGAAAGAACGGCGGCTTGATAACCGGAACCGGTTCCTATCTCCAAAACTTTGAGGTTTTTATTTAAGGCAAGCGCCTGAGTCATAAGCGCAACCGTATAAATACTCGAAATTGTCTGATTATGCCCGATGGGCAGAGGCGATTCTCCGTAACACATATCGAAATGCCTGAAAGGAGGTTCGACGAACGATTCGCGCGGAATTTTCGCGATAGCGTCTAATACGGCGGCAGAATTTATACCTTTAGAGGTGAGGCTGTCGATTATTTTTACGCTCATATCGCAATATTACCTTATATCACAATATCATTGCTTTTTTTATTCTTTTATAGAAAAATCGATATTTTTTAATTTCTCCATAGCGTTATAGTTGGTCATATCGAGGTGTATCGGCGTAATAGAAATAAGCCCGTTATGCACGGTTTCGTAATCGCTGTTTTTTATATCGTCGAACATTATATTCTTACCCCATATCCAGTAATATTTTCTGCCTCTCGGGTCTATTTTCTCCACTACGAAATCTTCGAAATAACGCTTGCCCTGTTTCGTAATTCGATATTCAAAATGATTTTTTTCTTTTTTTATTATAGTCTGCGGAATATTTACGTTCAAGAGGGTATTTTCCGAAAAACCGCTTTCGTTAAAAACGGAAGCAAGATTAGATACGAATTTGGAAGCTTTCATAAAAGAGGTCTCGAGATCGTCTTCAAGAGAAGCGTCTTTGGGCAGATAACCGCCTCCTTTATTCACGACTAAAGAAACGGCTATAGATTTTATACCCATAATTGCGCCTTCCATCGCCGCGGAAACCGTTCCGGAATATATAATGTCGTCGCAAATATTGCCGCCGTAATTTATTCCCGAAATTATAAGATCGGGCCTCGTTTTTAAAATTGAGTGAACGGCTATGTTTACGGCATCTGTGGGAGTACCGTCCACGGAATATATATTCGGCTTAATTTCGTTGACCCTCAAAGGTCTGTCTATGGTGAGCGAATGGGAACTTGCGCTTCTTTCCCTGTCAGGGGCGACTATCGTTACGTCGTATTTTTTCTTCAGTTCGTCGTATAAGACGTTGATACCGGTCGCATAAACGCCGTCGTCGTTAGAAAGAAGTATATTCAAGTCTTTAGCGCTCCATTTTTTTTGACGTCAGAAAGGATTTTAAAGAATTAAGTTCACGGCGGACTATTTTAAGCAGTTCCCGTTCCGACGGTTCGGCAGACGTGCCGCCCGTGTAACCGGCAGTGCCGCCGCCTTTGCTTTTGTTTTCCGATAAATAATCAGTGCGGCATTCGTACAATCCGTCCTGTTGCGGCTTATCATAAGACCGTCTCGACTTTAAAGCCTTTCTTGCCCCTTCTATCGTAAATTTCTTATCGTATAAATAATCTTTTACAAGTAAGAGCTTTTCGATATCCGAATGCGAATAAAGCCTGTGGCTGCTCTTAGATTTATAAGGTTTTAAAAAAGAAAACTCCGTCTCCCAATATCTGATGACGGAAGGCTCTACGCCGATTTTTTTAGCCGCTTCGCCGATTTTATAAAAATATTTTTCATCTTGACCGTTTATCGGAACTTCCATTTTTATATTTTTTGTTTATTTCCGATTTAAAAATAACGGAAGGCTTAAATTTTACGACCTTTCTTTCGCTTATAATAATTGTTTCTCCAGTCCGTGGATTTCTTCCTTTTCTTGCTTTTTTTTCTTTAACCGTAAAATTTCCGAAACCGTTAAGTTTTATGGTTCCGGCTTCTTCCGCTTCAGACTTTATAAAATCGAAAAAAGATGCTACGTATTCAGCCGATTCTACGGTGGACAATCCTACTTTTGAACGAACTTTTGCGGCTAAATTTGCTCTTGTTAATGCCATAATTTATACTCCATTTTATTTTAAATGAAGATAGTGCGTTACTTATGCTTATTATGCCGCAAGAGCTTCCTTTACGATGCCGGAAAAAGCCGACGGGTCGGAAAAAGCAATCTCGGACAAGACTTTCCTGTTTAAGTCTATTCCTTTTTTGTTAAGCGCATCCATAAATTTTGAGTACGAAACTCCGTTTTCCCTGCATGCGGCGTTAATCCTGACTATCCACATACCCCTGAACTCTCTTTTTTTGACTTTTCTGTCCCTATAGGCATAGTTAAGCCCCCTGTTTACCGCTTCGTTGGCGGACTTGAAAAGCCTGCTTCTTGCGCCGTAATAGCCTTTAGCCGCTTTTAATACCCTTTTGTGTCTTTTCTTTGTTAAAATACCTCTTTTTACTCTCGGCATTATTTTACTCCTTATTCTTAATTCTTCTTATTGTAACATTTTGTAACATTCCGTTAAATATCGAACCGATTTTTATATTTGCATTTGCATTTATTTTATTTATTTTATAGATAGGGGATTAATCTCCTTACGTTAAGGGAATCTACGGAATTAACTAAGGCTGATTTTTTAAGCCTGTTTTTTCTGCCGCGTTTTTTCGACGTCAATATATGGCTTTTATTCGCCTTATTATGCGCGACAAGACCGGTTGCGGTCACTTTAAACCTTTTCTTTGCTCCTTTTTTCGTCTTCATCTTTATTCTTGTCATTTTTACTCCCTTTATCTTTATTATTTAAAATTAAAATTTTTTTCGTCTTGACCGGAACGACGACCGTGCTGAAAGTCCTTTTGACGTCCGGCTTAATTGGAAATTCGGGAACGCCAAATTCCTTAAGGTCTTCGATAGCCCTCAATATTACCTTGATTCCGAGTTCGGTGTGGGCAAGTTCCCTTCCCTTAAAAGTTACAGTTAATTTTACTTTGTTTCCTTCTTTGAGAAAAGAAACGGCATTTTTTAATTTGAAATTATAATCGTGTTCGTCGGTATTAGGCCTGAATTTAACTTCTTTTAAATGGATTACGACCTGTTTTTTCTTTGCCTCTTGAGCTTTTTTGTTCTGCTCGTATTTGAATTTGCCGAAATCCATTATTCTGCAAACAGGCGGAACCGCTTCTTCCGAAACTTCGACGAGATCGAGAAGTTTTTCTTTTGCAAGTTTAATGGCTTCGTATAAAGGCATTATACCGGCTTGTTTTCCGTTTTCGTCTATAACTCTTACTTCCTTTGCCCTGATATTTTCGTTTATATAAGTTCTGTTATTTTTCTGTATGTTAACCTCTCCTTTTTCATTTTTTAATTTATTGCATAAAACGGGTTAGCGTTAAATTATTGCATAATTTATGTTCCGTGTCAATATGATTTTATTGCCCAAAATTGCCGATAGAAAATTATTTTTCTGGATTCCTGCTTACGCAGGAATGACTTCGCAGGTTTTAAGGTCTTCACCCAACGGGTGTCATTCCCGCGTAGGCGGGAATCCAGTATTTATTTAACTTTAAAGCCATTTTAATGGTTTCTATCGGCAATTTTGGGTATTGATTTTATTCCGCATACCTGCTTTTCGGATACTTTGTTTTAAGAATATTCATATAGCGCGCTTCTAATTTTTTATTGCCCGAACGTCCGTAGCATACGGCGAGATAATAAAGCGTTTTAGGTATAACGGGAACGTCGTCCGCGCCGTATTGCTTTAAAACGGTTTTAAACATATAAACCGCAGGCTTCCATAAACTTGCGTTATAATAGTAAAGTCCGGTAAAAAAAGTATTTTCGGACAGCCTTATATTTATAAACCTGATATATTTAAACGCGTTTTTTGAATATTTGGAATAAGGATAATCCGATATAAGTTTTTCAAAAACGGCTTTTGCATTTTTTAAGGGACTCTGATTTCTTCCTACGGCTAATTTTCTTTTATAAAAAGACATGGCTTCATAATACATGGCAAAAGGAACATATTTAGAACGCGGGTGCAGGTGTATAAAATCCAAATAAGCGCCGGCGGATTCTATATACTTTCCTTCGAGATAATAAACATCCCCGAGCCTGATTTCCGCCGTTGCTGTTTTACCGTAAGCGGGATAATTTTCTATCAGGGCTTTGAAATTTTTTGAGGCTCCGCTATAGTTTTTGTTATGCGAATCGCGCATGGCTTTATTGTAATAAACGCCGGGCGGCAAAATATTTTTCTTGACGTTTTTACCGCAGCCTGAAAGCATAATCGAAAATACCAAGGTTACAACTACTATTGCTGTTATCGATAAAATTAAATTGCGTAAAGGAACAGATTTAAAATCCGTCCCCCGTTCCGTCTCCTTTCCCAATTACATATCCCCTTTTTTAATTAACCTGCTTCCTTTGGAAAGCGCTATATTTATTTTAACATTATATAAATAATCGTCAACATATATTTTTAAAGGCACCATACTCCGCCTGCCGAAGGCGCCTTTTAAAACATAGTCCTTAAAGCGGACTATTTCGAGCATTTTTCCGTTGCCGACGGACGTTATAGAGCGGATAAGATAGTTCCTTGCAACCGAAATATAATAACCGGAAAAACCGCAATTCAAAGAGGCGGCTTCGTCGGCGGCAGGACATTTAACGTTTTTACGCGACGGACAGGCGAAAAAAAAACCTTTATCGGTATTATAAAACGTTACCGCCCTTTTAATTTTATCCAGATCGTCTATATTAAGTAAAATTTTAAAAGCCCTGAACATCCTTTCATAAGACCGCATCTTTCCCGTATATTTTCCGGCGAGTTTTATAGACTCGATTTTGCCGTCTTCAGGGTTTAAAAAGACCGCCTCCGAACTGTTTTTAGTTTTAATTATCTTAGCGTAAAAAAGCGCGTTCCCATACATATCGAAAATCGTAAAATCTATGTATTTCCCCGCTATGTATCTATAAAGTCCAGCCTGTTCGAAAGAAAAAAGTCCGCTTGCGGCGGTTATTTTTAATCTTCCCGATAGACCATCGAAACTGCCGTAATTTTTTATAAGTCCGGCCAGAACTTCTTTTCTGCTTTTATAGGTTTTATAGGAAAACGCCGCTTTATTTGACGCAGGAACGGCCGTCTTTACGTTTGACGCGCAACCGCTTAAGCCCGAAGATAGAAAAATTAAGGATAAAAATATAAGAAATTTAAAGTTAAAGTTAGACTTTTGCAGATAAGCTCCCCTGAATTATTTTTTCTATGATTTTTTCTATTTCGGCAAATTTAGAAACGTCGGATGTTCCACCCTGCGAAAAATCCTTTTTGCCTCCGCCTTTTCCTCCCGTTTCGGAATTAATAAGTTTTATTATTCCGGAAGCATCAGCCGTTCCGTGCGCCGCTACGATATAAATTAACTTGTCCCCGTTAAGATTCGAAACGAAAACTATGACTGAATCTCCCGCCGGAAAATCGCGCCTCGAACCGAGAGCGTTGACAAGGTCTTTCAGTTCTTCGCCGGAAACGTTATTAAACTTGGAAATTAAATATTTAAAGCCTCCGCCTTTATATGCTTTGAATGATTTTATAAGGCGTTCCGCCTCAAAAGCATTCAGTTTCGATTTAAGCTCTTCGTTGGCTTTCTCTAAAAATTCGTAATCGTAATAAAGTTTAATTATTCTGTTATATACTTCGGTTTTTGAAGAATTTAACAGTTTCGCTATATTATATATGTTGTCTTCTTCGACGTATAAATAATCGAGATAATTAAATCCGGTTACGGCTTCTATCCGCCTGATGCCCGAAGCTACGGAAGATTCTCCTAAAATTTTAAAAAATCCGAGCTCTCCGGTTCTCGAAACATGCGTTCCTCCGCAGAATTCTTTGGATACCGTCCCTATAGACACTACCCTTACCGCGTCTTCGTATTTCTCGTCGAAAAAATGGAGGGCGCCGGAGTTCAAAGCTGTTTTTACGTCAAGTTCCTCTGTTTTTACATCGAGGTCGGCAAAAATATATCCGTTGACTAAAGTTTCTACTTTTCTTATTTCTTCGTCCGTCAAAGATTTGCCGTAAGAAAAATCGAACCTGAGTCTTTCCGAATCTACGAGCGAGCCTTGCTGCGCTATACGGTTTCCGAAAATTTCCCTGAGAGATGCCTGAAGGAGATGCACGGCGCTGTGGTTTGCGGCAGTCTTTTTTCTTGTTTCCGCATCAACCGAAAAATCTGCTTTTACCGGTAAAGCAACTGTAAAAGAAGGCGGCTCAAAGGAAACTTCGACGCCGGAGCCGGAGCCGGATTCAGCCTCGGATATATTTTTCGCGAATATTCTGGCATAATGAAGAATAACTCCGTTTCTGGTTTTGTAAGTGCTCGAAACAGCCGCGTAAAAAGAATATTTTTCCGCGCTCCATTCGATAATCCCCTTATCGCCGGACTGACCTCCGCCTTCCGGATAAAAAGGCGTGACATCGGACGATATATAATAAAAATTACCGTCTTCTATAGACGCCGCAGGTTCGCCGTCTTCGTCGAATACTCCGGTAATATTTGCGGCAAACGGGGTTTCTATATTTTTGTATCCGTTAAAAATAGTTTTCGGCACGCTATAGACGGTTTCCGGAACTCCGTTTTTTTCTTTTTTTTGTTTGGAGCCTTTTTTCTGGAGTTCCATTAATTCGTCGAAAGTTTTTAAATCTGCGGAAAGACCGTTTTCTTCCGCCATATCTATAGCGATATCGACCGGAAAACCTTTTTCGTCGTAAAGTTTAAATATGAAATCTCCCGGCACCGTCTTTTCCTTGCAGGCTTTTAGTTCCAAAATTTTTTCGTCTAAAAGTTTAATTCCCTGACCTACGGCATCGCTAAATTTTTCATATTCTTCGGAAATTATTTTCTCGAAAACGGCAAGACCGTCCCCTGTTTCGGGATAAAATCCGCCCATAATTATTACTACGGTATTACCGAGATATTTCAGGTTTTCAAGGCTCATGCCGAGTTTTAAGGAATATCTTATAAGCCTTCTCAATATTCTTCTGAATACGTATCCTCTGCCCTCGTTGGAAGGAAATACAGACTCGGCGGACAAAAAAACGGAGGTTCTTATATGGTCGCTTATGACCCTTGCGGCGGTATCGTACGCTTCGTCCCCGCCGCCGTAACGCTTTCCCGCAATAGCGTCTATTTCGTTTATATAAGGAACAAAAACGTCGGTATCGTAGTTAGATTTTACGTTCTGTAAAATACGCAATACACGTTCGAGCCCCATACCCGTGTCGATCGAGGGACGCGGCAGCTTAGAAAGAAGCCCCTTTTTGTCTCTGTTAAATTCCATAAAAACAAGATTCCAAATTTCTAAATATTTACCGCAGTCGCAGTTTATATCACAATCCTTATGTCCGGCTTCGGAATATTCCGTGTCGTAAAATATCTCGCTCGAATAGCCGCATGGTCCGGTTTCTCCCATCTGCCAGAAATTAGTTTCATCGCCAAGCCTGTATATCTTTTTTTCGTTTATGCCTACCGTGTTTTTCCAGATAGAATAGCTTTCGTCGTCTTTTGTGTTGACCGTAACGTATATTTTGTCCATATCCAGTTCGAGAACGTCTTTTATAAATTCGTAGGCAAATATAACGGCATCCTTTTTAAAATAATCGCCGAACGAAAAATTTCCGAGCATTTCGAAAAAAGTGTGGTGGCGTGAAGTTCTGCCCACGTTTTCAAGGTCGTTATGCTTGCCTCCCGCCCGCATACATTTTTGAACTGTTACGGCGCGGGGCGCCGGGGCAGGGGCGGCGCCGGTAAAATAATCCTTGAATTGAACCATTCCGGCATTCGTAAACATAATCGAATCGTCGCCTGCCGGAATTAAAGACGAACCCTGGACTAACGCATGACCTTTTTCCGTAAAAAATTTAATGAAAATTTCCCTTAGTTCGTTTGACTTTATCATGGCTTCAAATTTGCGGCAGTGCAAGAATTGAATTCCGGCGCCGCGGTTAAATTGCTCCTTTTCTACATATTTATTTATATTATTTTACGAAGCGAACCCGCATTTATTTCCTGATAAAATCTTCGATAATTTTAGAGGAAAACCCTCTGCTCTGCAAAAAATCATAAAGCTTTTTTTTAAATATAAGCTCGTTTTCCTTATATTTTATAAGGGAAACTTTTTTTTTGTCCACTGCCTTAAGCATAATGGAACGTTCTTCGTCCTCGGTATAAAGTTTTTCTGCAAGCCGGTCTATAAGGCTTTTATTTATTCCTTTTTTATATAATTCGTAGCTTAATTTTATTCTGCCTATAAGCCTTCTTTTTCCGTTTTCTATAAGTCTTTCGGCAAATGCCTCGTCGTTTAAATAACCGTATTCTTTTAATTTTCTGACGGCTTTACCGGTATCTTCCGTAGAAAATCCTTTTTTTATTAGTTTCTCGGCAAGCCGCTTTTCCGAATAAGATCTCGCCGACACGAGCCTTAAAGAATAAACCTGCGCCGTTCCGAGAGTTTTGGATTTTCTTTTAGAAATATTTTCCTGCGATATTTTCAATTTGTTTAATTAACATACTTATCGAATTAAAGCATAAACTGCGTGAAACATATAAACGGTAAATCGCTTGACGGTTAAGTTGTCCAGTAGGAACCGCCGGAAGCCGTACCCGGCTTAGCCTTAAGTTCCGCTCCCGCCGTTCCGGGAGCCGCCGCCCCGCCTGAACCGAGCCCGCCTCCGGCAGACGAAGTTTGCGTATTTCCGCCGCCGATACCTTCGTTAGAAGAATTCACCCCAGATATTAAGAGGGCAAGATCGTTAGGGGAAGTGGATTCCGAGAGGGCATCCTCGTAGGTTATTAAACCCTGATTATAGAAACTGTATAGCGACTGGTCAAACGTCTGCATACCATACTGTATATTGCCGCTTTTTATAAAATCTCTTATACTTGCCGTCTTGTCTTCATTCGATATACATTCTTTTATAGTTTCCGTTCCGAGCATAATTTCTATAGACGGGAGCCGCCCTTTTTTATCCGCTCTGATTATTAACCTCTGGGATATGACGGCGGAAATAACGGAAGCAAGCTGTATTCTTATCTGTTTTTGCTGATAAGGAGGAAAAACCGCTATAATTCTGTTGATAGTTTCCTGAGCATCGAGCGTATGGAGGGTGCTCATAACGAGATGTCCCGTTTCAGCCGCCGTTATGGCTGTTTCTATGGTTTCTAAATCCCTCATTTCTCCGACTAAAATAACGTCCGGGTCCTGTCTTAACGCTTCCCTGAGTCCATGGGAAAAAGAATAAACGTCCATACCTAGTTCCCGCTGGTTTATTACTGCTTTTATATCTTTATGCAGATATTCTATAGGGTCTTCAATGGTTATTATGTTGACCGGTTTATTTTTATTTATAAAATCAATCATGGAAGCAAGCGTAGTGGACTTTCCGCTGCCCGTTATGCCGGTAACGATTATGAGTCCCCTTTCTTTAAGAGCTATGGATTTAATAATTTTCGGCAGGTTAAGCGATTCGAAAGCTGGAATATTAAAAGGTATATAGCGCATTGCTATGCTTAAATAATTTTGCTGGGAATAAATATTTACCCTGAATCTGCCGACGTCGCTCAGGCTGTATGCAAGATCGACGTCCCTGTTTTCCTGAAAAACTTTAAGCTGGTACTTGTCCATCATGCTTCCGGCAATTTTTTCTATTATTTCCTTTGACATTACGCCGAAACTTTCCTGCCTGTAAATATCTCCGTCGATTCTAAAAATCGGGTAGGTATTTACTTTAAGATGAATGTCGGACGCTCCTTGAGCGACTGCCGTTCTTAAAATCGTTTCTATAAGTGACGGCTGCGCGCCCGCCTGAACAGATTGATTGGACTGTAAAACCGTTTCGTCCATTTTTTTATTATTTTATTTATTTGAGGTTAAATTTTTCTAAAATTTTCGAATGTATTTCGTCGCGTAATGCCGGATTATTTTTAAGCGTTTCTTTTGCCGCTTCTCTTCCCTGCCCGAGTCTTTCCTTGCCGTAACTGAACCATGTTCCCGATTTTTCGATTATACCGCTTTCCGAACCTATATCCACCATATCGCCTTCTAAAGATATTCCGCTGTCGTAAATTATATCGAATTCGGCTTCCTTAAAAGGCGGCGCTACTTTATTTTTGACTATTCTCGCCTTGGTACGCGAACCTATGACTTCGTCGCCTTTCTTTATCGACCCGGTTCTTCTTATATCTATACGGACGGAGGCGTAAAACTTAAGCGCATTGCCGCCCGTCGTAGTTTCGGGGGAACCGAACATAACGCCGATTTTCATCCTGATCTGATTTATAAATATTACGGATGTATTAGACCTTGCTATTGCCGAGGTAAGTTTCCTCAAAGCCTGAGACATAAGCCTTGCCTGCAAACCCATATGGGAGTCGCCCATTTCGCCTTCTATTTCCGCTTTTGGAACCAGGGCGGCAACCGAATCTATCACAAGAACGTCTATCGAACCGGACCTGACTAAAGAATCGGCTATTTCTAAAGCTTCTTCGCCGGTGCCCGGTTGCGAAACTACAAGTTCGTCGACGTTTACGCCTATTTTCTTTGCGTATTGCAAATCTAAGGCATGTTCGGCATCGATAAAAGCGGCAATACCGCCGCGTTTTTGAGCCTGTGCGACTATTTGAAGCGTAAGCGTAGTCTTTCCGGAGGACTCGGGGCCAAATATTTCAATTACCCTGCCCTTAGGTATTCCGCCTATACCGAGCGCTATATCTAAAGAGAGAGAGCCTGTAGGAATAGACTGTATATTTTCGGCAGGCGGTTTTCCGCCGAGTTTCATTACGGCGCCGGCGCCGAACTGCTTTTCTATCTGAGCCATCGCAAGATCTAAGGCTTTCATTTTCTGTTCCCGAATAGAATCGTCCTTTGCGCTTTCTTTGGCGCTTTCTTTAGCTTCGCCTGATTTTATAGCCATAATTACACCTTCTCGTTATTTTATTATTTTTTTTATCTAAAAGTTATATCTCAAAAAAGAAATATTATCAAGTTAAATTTTTGTTACCATTCCCGTTACGATTTTATAAAAGACCGCGGCGTCCCGCTTATAAGGCGGTATATCCAGAACAGCGCCATTTTTGACGTGTAGGATTTAATATCCGAACGGGAACCTGAAAATGCATATTTCCTTACTTCTTTTATCTTTGAACTCGACAGGGCTATAAAAACGGTTCCGACGGGATAATTATCGTTTTCGGTTTTAGGTCCGGCAAAACCGGTAACGGCGATGCCTATATCCGATTTTGATTTTCCCCTGACCTTTTCCGCCATTTCCATAGCGCACGCTTCCGAAACCGCGCCTTCTTTTTCGATAATGGACGGGCTTACGCCAAGTAAATCGGTTTTTGCAAAATTTGAATATACGACGCCCCCGTAAATAAAATATGACGAGGCGCCGGGTAAATCGGTAAGTTTGTCTGAAATATGTCCGCCGGTCAGGGATTCCGCTATAGAAATTTTAATTTCGTTTTCCCTTAAAAGATAAGAACACACTACGTGAAGTTCGTCGTCGTCGAAACCGTAAAGATAATCTTTAAATATTCCCGCCGTTTTGCCGTCTATCAGTTTTATATTTTCGTTAAGTTTCTGCGTCGAGACCCCGTTTATAGCGGCGGATACAATAAATTCGCCATATGAAAATTCGTAAGACAGATTAAATTCCGAGGTTTTTCTTAATTTTTCAAAAAGGGCTTCGAACTCTTTTTCTTTTAGCCCGAACAATTTATATTTTCTAAGCCTTACGAAATAATTAATTCCCAATTTTCCGAGCATTTTCCCGAGTACGTGATTTTTAAACATATTTACGGCATTCTGCGGTTCTAACGGAAGCGCCGCGAGAAACACCGGTTCGGTCAGATAAAAGCCGGATATGCCAGAGTTTTGATTTGGGATTATAAAAGAATGTTCCGGAAAATAGCAGGCTTTTTCGGCTGACGGACTAAAGAGTTTTTTGTTGGATTCGTAAACGAGCGACATTAAATCTGCGGCGTCTTTGCTCCTGACCGGCTCTTTTTTTAGAACCGAGCAGGTTATTTCACCCGCTAAAGAAACTCCTTCTTTTATGCCGCCGCATACTATGACGAAAGAATCTCCCGATGCCATATAAGACAAAACTTTAAATATGCTTTCATTCTGACTTTCGGGCATAATCACGGCTTCTTTAAAACCCAGATTATAGGCGGCAAGCACGTCCGAAAGCTCTTTTACGGCTTCCCCGGCTAACCCAAAATTCCTGCCGTCGGCTATAATTAATATTCTTATATCTTTAGTTTCCATTTTTAAATTTTTAGTTAACGCTGGACGGAAATTTAGATTTTATTTAACATTTTAACATCTTTTAAAAATTTTTATTCTTAAAATAAATATTAGAAACTTATAGTTCCAGAAACTTAGAATCCGGCGGCAACGACTATTACGAACCGCAGAATTATTAAAGAAAAAACGGCGGCGGCAAGGTCGTCGAGCATAATGCCGAAGCCGCCTCCGATTTTTTTGTCGATCGTTCCGACCGGAAAAGGCTTTAATATATCGAAAAAACGGAATAATAGAAGTCCGCAAAATGCATATATTAAAAGATGAAAAAAATCGAAATGCATCCATAACAAACCGGACATAACCGTAAGATACCCCAGAACTTCGTCTATAACTACGAAAGGCGGATCCGCTATGCCGGATATTTTCGCCGCCTTCGAAGATACATAAACTCCTGAAATAAATATTAGCAGGCAGATAACAATATAGTAAAAAGGATTTAAAAACCTTAGCAGTAATACGTACAACAAAAATGCGGCAACCGAACCCGCCGTACCGGGACCGAACGGAAAAAATCCCACGTAAAAAAAGGAGGATATTAAAATCGGGATGTTTCGTATATCTAAATTTTTATATTTTTCCATTTTTTTAAGACTGAAATTTGTACCTCCTCATCGAAATGTTTAAAAGTATTGCAACGGCAGACATATCGACGACGAGCGACGTTCCGCCGTAACTGAAAAATGGGAGGGGAACGCCTACTACCGGCAAAAGGCCGACGGTCATAAACATATTTATTATAGCATGAAAAGTTATGATGGCAAGAGCTCCGCCGCCGAGCAAAAACCCCTGAAGTTTTTTTGCCCTATAAACTATCTTAAATCCTCTTATTATAACGATAAAATACAGGGATATAAGAACTAACCCGCCCAGAAAGCCAAACTGTTGCATATATGTGGAGAAAATAAAATCCGTATGTTTAGCCGGCAAAAAATCTAAAGTGCTCTGAGAACCGTTCCCTAACCCGTTGCCAAAAAACTTTCCGGCGCCGACGGCTATCTCGGACTGAATAATATTATATCCTGCGCCCAGATAATCTTTAGCCGGATGCAAAAAAATAAGTATCCTGCTTTTTTGATACGATTTAAGCCTGAACCACAAAAGCGGACCGGCGACTAAAGCAATTCCGGCAAGAATAGCCATAGAGCTTTTTTTAATTCCCGCAAAAAAGATAACTATTAAACCGATAAATAAAACTATAAGGGACGTTCCCAGATCGGGCTCTTTAGCTATAAGAAGAACCGGCATAACGATTAATGTAAAAGGAATAATAAGCCCCCGCAGAGTATAACCTTTTTTATTTTCGTAGGTCGTAAAATATTTCACGAGAGCGAATATCAAAGCTATTTTCATTAATTCCGACGGTTGAAAGGAAAACGGTCCGAGCGGAATCCACCTCGAAGCCCCGTGTGTAATCCTGCCTTTTACCAGAACTACAGCAATAAGTATTAAAATAAAACCGTATATATAATATGCCGCTTCTATCAGCGTATTATAATCGATTGTTATTATTACGAACATTATAAAAAAAGCTATTATAAACCATATAATCTGTTTCACGACGTAAGGATCGAAAAAATCTTTATGATGCACGCTTAACGAACCGTAAAGATTAATAATGCCCAGTAAGGAAATTATAATTACCGTAAAAAACATTATAAAATCGAAATTTTTAGCGTACTGATTATCTAATATTTTCATATTTAAAAACTCGTATATATAAAACCCGGCAGTTTGCTTTTAACTTTCTTCTTATTAAGCGTGCCGTTTTTGCTTTTTTTATGAACCGGCGGCTTCCACATGCCTTTTTGTTCTAAATATTTTTCTACCACCTTTTTGGCAATTACGGCGGCGTTCGCTCCAAGAAATTTTGCATGCATATCAAGCACTACCACGGCTATTTCAGGATTTTTAAGCGGAGCAAAACCCACGAACCATGCATTGTCGCGATATTTTCTCGGTATGGATTTTATATCGTAAATAGAATACGTTTTCGATATAATCTGTGCCGTGCCCGTTTTTCCGCAAAATTTTATGCCTTTTATTCTTGCGTTTACCGCCGTTCCGTAACTTTTGCTTACGACTTCGCACAACCCCTTTTTAACGGCGTCAAGATATTTTCGCTTTATACCTATGTTCCGTATTAACTTAGGCGACATCTCTTTTAATATCCCGCCTTTTTGCGATACTATTTTTTCAAGCAGATACGGCCTATACAGTTTACCGCCGTTAGCTATAGCGCTGTATGCCATAACAAGCTGTATAGGCGAAACAAGGTCGTAGCTCTGTCCTATAATTGCGGAAAGAGTCGAACCTTTATACCAGCGCCTGTGATATCTGTCGTAAACAAGTTGTTTAGTGGGAATAAAACCCGGATTTTCGTCCGGAAGATCTATTCCCGTTTTTTCTCCCAAACCAAGTTTGTATGCATATTCAGCCAGCTGGTCTATACCTATTCTTACGCCTATAGAATAAAAATAAGTATCGACGGACTCGGCAATCGCCCTGTATAAATTTACTTTTGAGTGTTGATACGGATTCCAGTTATAAAAAACCGCGTTTCCCAGTTTAAAGGTAGGACCGGAATAAATTTTTTTACGCGGCGTAATTAAATGTAAAGAAAGAGCGGCAAGGGAGGCTATCGCCTTAAAGGTGGAACCGGGTGCGAGAGCATTCTGAATTCCCTTATTTTGCAGGGGATGTTCGTCATTGTTAATAATGGCGTCCCAGTGTTTAACGCTTATGCCTGCCGAGAAATAAAAAGGGTTAAAAGACGGCGTGGACACCATGGCAAGAACTTTCCCGTTTTCGGGATCCACGGCTATTACCGCCCCTTCTCTTTTTTTCATAAGTTTATAAGCCAGTCTTTGAAGGGAAAAATCAAGGGTGGTGTATAAATTAGCTCCCATAACGGGTTTTTTTACAATAACCCTGCCTATAGATTCTCCTTTTGAATTAACCACTATTCTCTTCTCTCCGTCCTTTCCGTGCAAATATTTTTGATAGTAGTATTCTAATCCGGTTTTCCCTATAATGTCGGAAGAATTCAGATAAGAATATTTCGCCTCTTTTAGCTGCGCAGAAGACACGGGCCCTACATAACCGAAAATCTGCGCGCCCATTTTTCCGTAAGGATAATGCCTTATAGGAATTTTAACTATAAAAAAACCATCGAGAAAGAGCTTGTTTACCTCGAATTCGGATAATTGTTTAATCGAGATATCGCGCATTAAAATAATCGGTTCGTAAGGGGGCAAAAACTCTTCTTTTTTAACTTTTTTAAAAAAGCGGCGATAATTTTTATGCATCAGTCCGGCGAGGAATTGTAATTCCGGTTTTAAGTTTTTCGCACGCGACATCGTAACGGCAATATTAAAAGACGATTCGTTATCGACGAAAGTTTTGCCTCCGGCGGAAAGTATATCGCCCCTCGGAGCGGCTAAATATATGACCCTTGTAGCATTGTCCCGGGCCAGATTATAATAATAACCGCCCATCATAATCTGAAGATAAAAAAGCCTGAGTATTAAAATTAATAACAGAACGGTTACTATAATAGCTATCGTATCGATCCTGTTTTTCTGTTCTTTAAATATCCCGTTTTCGTTATATAACGACGACATATGACATACTAAATAATAATGCAGATATAAAATACCCTGTCCTATTCCTGTATAATCGGATATAAGGTTGCATGGTGCGGGTATATATGTTAGTTAATATGGATGAAACGACGATAAGGCATTTTTATCGATTTTAACGTTCGATTTAGATTCCAGATAATCGACGTAACCGTCTAAAAATTCCCGCTCTTTCCGCAAACCGTAAAACTCTTTTTCTTTGAGCATTGCATTGCCGGCGCCCGTAGAATTTGTTTTGGAAACGGAATTTGAA
The DNA here is from genome assembly GCA_027318865.1 of bacterium. GTDB lineage: Bacteria > SZUA-79 > SZUA-79 > Acidulodesulfobacterales > Acidulodesulfobacteraceae > Acidulodesulfobacterium_A. Next base: position 53,526 of record DAHVOJ010000001.1, read on the forward strand.
ATATATTCGGGAAAATAAACCTTCAAAATTTTGATTGCGGCATATCCATGTTTTACGGAAAAAATTTCGCCGATTACGGTTTTTCTGACTCCGTTATATATGGAATTTAACGTGCTGCCGTTAAAAGCGTATTTTTTGAAGTAAACCGATTTTATAAGACCCGCTTCGGAAAAAAGAGGAACGACTTTAACGTTCCCATCGTATTCTTTCGAAAGTCCCGTAAAATCTTTATTAAATAACGCGGCTTTTTTAAGAAAATCCCCCGCTTTGCTTTTCGATTTAAAAACAGCTATTTCAAAAGAAACCGACTTATTTTTTATTTTATAATCGTTTATAAACTGGACGTTTACGATGCTGAAAGATTCTTCTATTATTCTTTTTATATATCCCCTCGTAATTTCGTTTCCGTAGCTTTTTTCAAAAGCGGCGGGCGTCGTATGATTATCTTGCATATCGGTCCTAAACAATTTGCCGCTGAATTTTCCGTTTTTTTGAAACGCCGGAGCCGACGCTATGTTTCTTGCTATAAATCTATTGGAAACTTCAATGCCGAACACGCCCTTTTTTAATTCTAAAACCTTGTCGGCAATAAGCGATGACAACGCCGAACCGGTCAGGCCGAGTCCGCTTAATTCTTTTTGCGTTAATTTATTACCGTAAAGCCGTTCGTATTCATTTTCCAGTCTTCCGTAATAGCGGTTTAAAGCGTTCAGCGTAATGCCCTTTCCGGCTACGACTGCGACGTCGCCAGGCGATACTCCGCCTCCCACTCCCATTATGTACGGAAGAAAGCTGAAACCGACTATAAACAAAAACCCCACGAGTATAGTAATAATTTTTCCCGCCGTGTGGGCATAAAACCTTCTTAAAAAATCAAGCATAATTATTTAAAGCTCCTTAAAAATTTTATAAATTTATAAATTAAATAATTATAATATTTATTATAATTAATATTATTATAATTGTAAATTCGGTTAAAGATACATCAATTTTTTTTTATTTAAAAAATTACCGAAGCCGATTTTTTTAAAAATATAAAATACCCATGGGGAAACTAAAGCCGTAGAAACAGTCACCGGAAAACCATAGGACAAAATGAAGTTCCAATATAAAAAATTTATGTTTAAACCGTAAAAAACTATTAAAAAAAGAATAAAATAAAATATGCACGATACGATAAAAGTTATTAAAATTTCGTTCGGGACATTGTCGTAAGGAATTCTGCGCCATACAACATATGAGGCTGCATACGATAATGTTCCCGCAAGCCCGAAAACCGAAGGATTTAACGGCGTCATAGAACCGTAAACGTAAAACATTATATACGCCGCGATCCAACCCGAATATACGTCTAAATAGGCGGATACGTAAACTAATCCGGCTAACGCAAGATTGGGGAAAACATAAAAAGAACCGGAATCAAAATTAAAATAGTTGCTGAAAATAAGAGGGAATATAATTAAAAACAAAAACAAACATATTATATAAAAATATTTATAAATAATATTATTATTTTTCGACGAGAACATATTTTTCGTTAAACAGGTTTTTATACGGCATTATAGTTATGCGCTGGAATATATCGTAACTTTTTTTTCTTACCGAAATTACTCTGCCTACATATATTCCCGACGTAAAGACGCCGCCTAATCCCGACGTCAAAATTTTGTCGCCTTTATCGACTTTTTTTGAATTAAACACGAATCTCATTTCAAGATAACCGTTGCCCGCGCCATGAACTATACCCATAGTTCCGGTATTTGCGTCTATTACGGAAAAAACGCACTTCGGGTTTGTAATCGGAATAACCTTTGACCTGCCGCGTCCGGCATAAACCACGCGTCCAACCACTCCGTCGTAAGAAATAACGCCGTTCCCGTTCTTAATTCCGTCTTTAGCTCCTTTATTTATATATAACCCGTAAAACCAGCCTTCTATGCCGTGCAGTATAACTTTAGCCGCAACGGATTTTTTGCTTATAGAGTTCTTTAAAAACAGCAGGGATTTAAGTTCCCTGTTTTCTATGGCGTAATCCCTGTAGCGGTTATATTTAAACTTTATTTTTTTTAATTCTTGTTTAAGTTTTCCGTTCTGTTTATTAACGGACAGGAGGCCGATATAATTTTTATAAATTTTTTCGGAAACCGCTGCCGGATAATCCGCCAATCTATAAATCGAATATATTTTATCTCCTATAAAATCGGAAAAGGAGCCTCCAAATTTAACGCCTTTTAAAGAAAATACGTAAATTGCAGCGGATATTATTACAACTGCCAAAAGAACTATAACATCTTTGTGCTTTTTAAATTTTAACTTTTTAGCAAACTTTCCCACAACGGTTAATTCTCTAACATTATATCTTTCAGAACATTAATTTCGTTTAACGCTTTGCCTGCTCCGCGGACGACGCATGTAAGGGGGTCGTCGGCTATTATAACCGGCAATTCCGTATGTTCCCTTATAAGAACGTCGATATTTTTCAAAAGCGCCCCTCCGCCTGCAAGTACTATTCCTCTATCCACTATATCGGATGAAAGTTCGGGCGGAATTTTTTCAAGCGTGGTTTTTATCGCATCGACTATCTGCGCCGCCGGTTCGGATATAGCTTCCAAAACTTCGGAAGAATTTATTTCTATAATCTTAGGTATGCCGCTGACTAAATCTCTGCCCTTAATACTCATCTTGGACTCTTCTTCGACTGGATAGACCGTGCCTATAGTCATTTTAACGAGTTCTGCCGTCCTATCGCCTATTAGAAGATTATATTTTTTCTTTATATACTGTATTATAGAGTCGTCGATTTTGTCTCCGCCTACCCTTAAGGATTTGGCAAAGACGATGCCGGACATAGAAATAACGGCTACCTCCGTAGTTCCGCCTCCTATATCGACTATCATATTCCCCGCGGCTTCGGTAATGGGAAGTCCTGCGCCTATAGCGGCCGCAACGGGCTCTTCGATGAGATAAACCACCCTTGCTCCGGCGGCTTCCGCAGATTCCCTGACCGCTCTTCTTTCAACCGCCGTAATACCGGAAGGAATAGCTACGATTATTCTCGGCCTTATCATGCTTTTCCTGTTATGTATTTTTCTGATAAAATATTTCAGCATCGCCTCCACCACTTCAAAATCGGCTATAACTCCGTCTTTCATGGGTCTTATGGCAGAAATGTTTCCCGGCGTCCTTCCAAGCATTTTCTTTGCATCTTTTCCTACGGCAAGAATTTTCTTTTCTCCCCGCAAGTCTATATGAACCGCGACCACCGAAGGTTCATTGGAAATGATACCTTTGTCTTTTACATAAATAAGCGTATTTGCGGTCCCAAGGTCGATGGCAAGGTCGTTACTGAATAAACCTATCAAACTATCGACAAACATAATTAAATAACCTCTCTTTGCATATCTTTTAAATCTTATAATATATTGCTAATTTTAGCAACTAAAACTTTTTTTCTACCCGGCGGTAAACAACCGCGCATTAAGCAGGTATCTGTCTAACGATTTTGAATACTGGCTCCACAAGACGTTACCGTTGTTTTCGATAAAATCGGCAATCTGGTTTTCTTTGGAATCCATATTGTCTATATAATGAAGAAGAAAAGCCTCAGCCGTTTTTGGCCTTTTCGGCGAACCGTATTCCATCTCGCCGTGATGCGAAATTATACAGTGCAAAAGAATAAGCTTCAAATTTTCCGGAAATCCCCGTATCTCCGATATTTTTTCGCTCACTGCCGACGCGCCTAAGACTATATGCCCTAAAAGCCTTCCTTCGTCGGAATATTCCGTAACGTTGTTTTTAATCCTCAACTCTTCCATCTTCCCTGCGTCGTGCAGAAATATAGAGGCTAAAAGGACGTCTTTTATAACGTATCTTTTATAATGTTCCGAAAGGAAAACCCCTATTTTAAGCATACTGAGCGTGTGTTCGAGCAGTCCTCCGACATATGCATGATGAATGGATTTTGCGGCGGGAAGCGTTTTAAAAAGTTTTATGTAATTTTCGTCTTCAAAAAATTTATCGACGAGTTTTATGATAAATTCGTCCGTTAAATTTTCTTTTAAGACTGATTTTAGTTCATTGAACATGGATTCTATACCATTTCTCGAAGATTTAAAAAACAACGCCGCATCTTCGGCTCCAAGCGTTTCGAATCCTATTTTTTCTATTTCGGAAATACTGAGTTGAAGCTCGTTCTGGAACAAGGAACTTTTGGATTTTATCCTGATTATATCCCCTGTTTCGAACAGCTGAGCCGATTTATCGACGTTATCCCATATATAACCTTTGATTTCACCGGTTTTATCCGATAATTTCAGATAAAGGTAAGGCTTTCCGGTTTTACCCATAGCCTGCGATTTGCTTTTGACGAGAAAAAAGGAGTCTATCTTCTGATTTTCCCCGATTTCCGAAACTAAAATTTTTTCCATATATGCTTATTCCCTTAATCCTGCAATAGAAAATATTTATAAGGTATTTATATTAACAAAACAAAGCATAAAAATCAAAAAAAAATTAACCAACCTCGTTATAACGCCTGAGTTTAAAATTAACGCCGAGGTTTTTTGCAAGATTTTCTATGAATGTTATATCTATACCCGGTAAATCTATTGCGGTAACGGTAACGTTTTTTATATGTTTTTTAGATTCTTTAACAAAATCGAGAACCGAATCATACGCATTTATGCCTTTTAAAGTTATCTGCGGATCGCATATATCGCCGTATATTTTTGAATTCTGCGCATTGAGGCTTATGCTTACGGCATCTATAACGCTTCCGAGTTCGGCGGCTATATTGCGGCCGTAAACCGCATTTGCAAGTCCGTCGGTATCGAGCCTGATTTTTATACCGTCCGAACTTATCGGATAAATATTCTTTTTTACCTTTTCGGCAACTTCCTTTAACGTTTCTATTCTCAAAGTCGGTTCGCCCAACCCGCAGAATACTATTTCGTCAAAATCGTAATAACGAAAAATAGACGATAAAACCTCGCTTGCGGACGGTTCTTTTTTCAGGCGGAGATTATATCCCTTAACGCAGAAATTGCTTCCGTTCCCCTGTTCTTTAGGGCAGAAAACACACCTGTTCGTGCATTTATTGGTAAGGTTGACGTAAACGGAATTTCTTATTTTATAGGCAACGGCGGGATAAAAACCTTCTACGCCTTCGAGCGAAAAAAGATTTACCGTATTCTGAACGGTTAAATCGTCCATTTTTTTCTTATCCACGCCTTTTTCGGCAGTTAAAACGTCAAGAACAAAACGGACGTAGGACGGTTCATTTCTCTTGCCCCTGAAAATCTGCGGGGCAAGATACGGGCTATCCGTTTCTATGAGAAGTTTTTCGGACGGTATTTTTTTAGAGACGGCTCTGAGTCCGTCGTTTTTTTTATATGTTATATTACCGGAGAAAGATATAAAAAAACCCATTTTTAACATTTCGTCGGCTACCGCCTGCTCTGCCGACGAAAAACAGTGTATAACGCCTCCGAAAAAACCGTCCGGATTTTTCGCATATTCTTTTAAAATTTTAATTGCGTCTTCATAGGCATCCCTTATATGAATTATGACCGGAAGTTCTTTTGCCGAAGCAAGTCCGAGTTGAAATTTAAAAAGTTCTTTCTGTTTTATTTTATTTTTTTCAAAATCTTCTTGCGAAAGAGCGGGCAAAAAATAATCCAACCCTATTTCACCGACCGCAACGAGCTTTCTTTTATTTATAGAATAATATTTTTCAAACTTTTCCGCTATATCCGCAAGGTCTTTATATGGGCTTTTGGGATGAACGCCAAGCGTCGTGTATATATTATCATGCGAACCGATTATTTCGGCGGTTTTTTCGAGCCTTTCGTTTTGAGCTAAAGAGCCTATCGACACGGCATGCGTAACGCCGTTTTCGAACATCCTCGATAAAACTCCGTCAAAGTCGCCGTCAAAAACAGGCATTTCAAGATGGCAGTGGGAATCTATCATATATAGTTATTCTGTTATTCTTCAGGCTTAATTTTGGGAAACATAATTTCGATTTTTTCGGCTATGCGAAATCCGTCTTTAAACAATTTGCCGCAAAGAGCGGCAATATCTTCGGGAGCGGCGGAAAAACCGGGCGCATCGAACGGCGGAATATTTAATATAGCATTTATTTTCTTTGACGTTTCCGGCATAAAAGGATAAATTAAATACGAAATATAATAAATAGAAATTGTTACGGTCCTCAATATTTTCAATAAATTCTTTTTTTGTTCCAAGTCGTCCATGTTTAATTTCCATGGAGCGGAGTCGTTTATATACTTGTTAGCTATGTTTATAAACCCGAATATGTCTTCTAAAATTTTTGCGAAATCGTAATCGTCGTATCTGCGGTCTATATTTTTCAAAATACGGCGGACTGTTTTTAAAACCTCGTCGTCTTCGCCGGCGGATACGCTTCCCGGAATGTTTCCGCCTGTATATTTATTCAGCATTGCGGCGGTTCTGGAAATTAAATTTCCAAGATCGTTTGCAAGTCCCGAGTTGTATCTCGTAATAAAATTATCTGCGTTGAAATCTCCGTCGAGACCTAACGTTATTTCGCTTAAAAGATAAAAGCGCAGGGGGTCGGGACCGAATTTTTTAATTAAAGATACCGGATCCACGACGTTTCCTAACGATTTAGACATCTTCCTGCCGCCTTGAAGCCACCAGCCGTGGGCAGTTACGATTTTGGGCGGCTCAAGTCCGAGGGAAAAAAGCATGCTCGGCCAGTAAACGGCATGAAACCTTAATATGTCTTTGCCTACTACGTGGTTGGCAGATTTAGAAAAACGCTCGAAATCGGGATTTTTGCCGTTAAGGAAATCTTCGTATCCGATACCGGTCAGGTAGTTTAAAAGCGCGTCGAACCATACGTATATAACGTGCTTTTCATTACCCGGCACCGGAATTCCCCATCTGAAAGACGTTCTGGATATGCTTAAATCTTCCAAACCTTCCTTGACGAAAGACAGAACCTCGTTTCTTCTGAAATCGGGTTTTATAAATTCCGGATTATTTTCGATATAATCCAGAATCCTTTTTTCATATTTTTTTAATTTTAAATAATACGTTTCTTCCTTGACTTTTGAAACGGGCCTTCCGCACTGAGGGCATCTTCCGCCTCCTTCCAGAGACTTTTCCGTAAGAAACGTTTCGCAAGGAGTACAGTACCACCCTTCGTATCCGGCAAGATATATATCGCCGTTAGCCGACATTTTTTCAAAAGCCGACGTTACGGTTTTAACGTGGTCTTCGTCGGTAGTTCTTATAAACCTGTCGTATGAAATACCGAGCTCCGTAAAAAGTTCCTTAAACTTGATATGTACCGAATCGGCAAGTTCTTTAGGGTTTATACCTCTCGAAACGGCTTCTTTTTCAATTTTTAAACCGTGTTCGTCGGTACCCGTAAGAAAAAAAACTTTGTAGCCGGAAAGCCTTTTGAATCTGGCGATAGAATCGGCTATTATAGTCGAATAAGCATGTCCTATATGCGGCTTATCGTTTACGTAATAAATCGGCGTAGTAACGTAAAAATAATCGTTTTTCATCTTTATAACTTTTCTTTTTCCTCGTTATTTAATCCGTCGTCGAATCCGTTCGAGTTATGCGAATTTTCGGTTAAATTATCGCCGCCGTCTTCGGCGGCTGCTTCGGCAGTTGCGATTTTTTCGCAATTACATTCGCCTTCGGCGTCTATAAGCGGCGGGTCAAACGCAAGACAGCATAAAAGTCTGCCGCAATAACCAACGAATTTGCTTGTATTCTGGCACTGAAGTTTTGTAATCTTGGAAGTTACGGCGTTCATTTCGTTAACTATGGAAGCACAGCAGCAGACCCTGCCGCATACGCCTATGCCGCCAAGAATTTTGCATTCATCGCGGATATTAATCTGACGCATTTCTATTCTTAAATGAAATCTCGACGCAAGGATTTTAACGAGTTCCCTGAAATCGACTCTTTCCTCTGCGCTGTAATAAAACACGAGTCTATTGTCGGACGCAATATATTTAACCAGCAGCAACTTCATCGATAAACCAAGTTCGGCAACATTTTTTTTGCAAAAATCTAACCCTTCGTCTTCTATTTTATAACGTATAAATTTATCGCCGGTTTCAAACGGGAAAAGTTTTCTGATTATAAAAGAATCCGGGGGCGGCTGAGCGGCAGGAATGCCGTCTGTAAATACCGCGTCTGTAAATACCGCGGCATCCGAAGCTACGATTCCGGCAAAGATAATTCCGTTAGATTTCACAAGCACCCTGTCGCCGGGTAAAAGTTGCGGGATTTTAACCGCGCATTTTATAACGCAGCCGATATCTAATATTTTTACTTCAACGGTTCTCATATTTTTACTATATATTCTCTATTCTAATAATATTATCTATTCTAATATTGCAAAATTATTCGATTAATATAAATACAAGCAATGCAATACGGGAAAAGATTTTTCAGGCGGATAGAAGGTTTGAAAAATATGAATCTGCCGATATAGATTTATTTAAATTGCAGCTGTTTATTTTTTCTATATGCGAAACCGTTATTTCCATCATATGTTCTATAACCTTCGGGGATGCGCCGAAATCCGACGCAAACCTTTTTATTTTATCCGCAACGTCTTCATTATATAATATTTTTTCGTTTTTTGACACACTATAAATATAAATGTCCCTGAGTATAAATAAAATTAACTCGAATGCCGGGTTCCCGCCTTTGGCTTCAAATTCAAAATTCTTTTCTTTATTTCTGACGTTTTTAGGGATTTTTTCGGAAAAAGCAAACTTAGCCGTAAATGCCCCGGATATATCGTAAAAATTTCCCTTTTTTCTAAATTCTTCGAACAGTTCCTCGAACACGTTATTAATCAAAAAATCCCTTTTTTCTAAATATCCGCTTTCTACAAGATTAAGAAAACCGGAATAGCTTCCTCCGGCAAGTTTTAAAAAGAGCTTGAGTTTTACGTCGTCTATATCCGGAAATTTTAATTTAAAAACATTTAATAAAATTTCGTCCGGAACGGGAGCGAAGCCGAGCGGAAGACACCTCGATAAAACCGTGGGCGGAAGCATGCCCGCGTTCGAAGTTATAAGAATAAAAACGGTTTCCCCCTGCGGTTCTTCGAGTATTTTAAGAAGAGCGTTTGCGGCCGATGGATTCATAACGGAGGCATCGTCGATAATTACGAACCTGCGCGACGGATAAGGCGGAGTAAAAGCAAGAAATGAGCCGATTTGATGAACGGTTTCTATTTTAATAGGGTTCCCGAAAGATTCCGCTACGAAAAGATTCTGATTGGAACCGTTCGAAATTGAGGCGCAGGACGGACATTTTCCGCAAAAATTTAAAGAAGAGCCGGAAAAGGCGGAAGAAGAAGGATTGAAATAAGCGGCGTAATCCGCACATAAAACCGAGGCGGCAAAAACCTCCGCCGTAAATTTTTTTCCTATATTATTCTGTCCGTAAAATAAAAGTCCGGACGGCATTCTGTCCGAAGAATACAGGCCTTTTAAAAAATCTATCTGCCTTTTGTGTCCGACAATTTCCGAAAAATTATAATCGTGATTCATAACTCCGTAAAACATAAAATAAATTAATTAAATAATTAATAATTTTATCATAATCGGCGAAAAGTTAATAGAAAATAAAATAAAGTTGTTATATAATAGACGCCGGTATGAAAATAGATTTATTCGATTACAAATTTAATCCGGAAAGTATTGCAAAATATCCGAAAAATAACAGGGACGAGGCTAAACTGCTTGCGGTCGACGTTGGAAATTTTAAAATAGAGCATAAAAAATTTTACGAAATAACGGATTATATAAACAAAGGCGACGTAGTAGTCGTCAATAATTCTTACGTAAAAAAGGCGAGAATATTCGGAAAAAGAGCTTCATGCGGCAAAGTAGAAATATTTATAACGGAATTTCCGATGAATATTTTTTTTCCGTTAAAACTGAACGCGCTGTTAAAATCGCACAAAACGGTCAAAGAAGGAGAAAAAGTCGAGATAACCGAAATGGAATCCGGGAATGAAACCGTTCCGCGTAAGGTTTATATCACGGCGGAAAAAAATTGCGGGTATGGAAATTACGAAATATCGATTAAGACTAAAGAAGACTATGATTATATTTTCGGAAAATGCGCCGTTATTCCCTTGCCGCCCTATATAAAACGAACTGCGGAAAAAACGGACGACGTATATTACCAGACGGTTTATGCAGACGATTCTGCCGGATTTTCCGTAGCGGCGCCCACTGCGGGCTTACATTTTACAGGCGAAACAATAAACGCAATAAAAGAAAAAGGCGGTATTTTTACCGCCGTATCGTTAAATATAGGTCTTGGAACTTTTCTTCCGGTGAGAACCGAAGACGTAAGGGACCATAAAATCCATAAAGAAACCTACTCTATCTCGAGAGAAACCGCCGGCACGATTAACAATGCGTCGAAATCGAAAAATAAAATAATCGTTACCGGAACTTCCGCCGTCAGATGTTTAGAATCCGCGAAAGCGGTAAAACTTGGCGGCGGCGTATTTGGCATAACTCCGCGCAAAAACGAGGAAACATCCTTATATATTTATCCCGGTTACAAATTCAAAATAACGAAAAATCTCATTACGAATTTTCATCAGCCTAAGTCGTCGTTATACATAATGATTTGTGCGCTTATAGGTATAGAAAAGACGAGAGCCGTTTACGAAGAAGCGTTAAAAAACGACTACTCGCTTTTCAGCTACGGCGATGCAATGTATCTTTATAATATATGAATAATATGTTTATCCCGACTTATATAGCGTATGGCATTTAAAACAATTAAAAAAGACGGGCGCACCGCCGCAAGAACGGGATTGCTCGAAACTAAAAACGGAACGATAGAAACGCCGGTTTTTATGCCGGTAGGAACTATAGGCACGGTAAAATCGCTCTCTCCTTTCGAGCTCTATGACGAAGGCTTCAAAATTATGCTGTCGAACACATATCACCTGTTTTTAAGACCGGGAACCGAAGTAATTAAAAAATTCGGCTCCGTTAGAAACTTTACGGGATACAGAGGCTCTATACTGACGGATTCCGGCGGATTTCAAATTTTCAGCCTCGCAAAATTTGCAAAGATTAAAGACGAAGGCGTAGAATTTATGTCCCATATCGACGGCGAAACCCATTTTTTCACTCCTGAACGCGTAATAGAAATTCAGAGTATTTTAGGTTCCGATATAATGATGCAGCTTGACATTTTTTCCGGTCCGGACGCAAAAAGAGAAAAAGCCGAAAAAGATCTGGATACGACTTTAAAGTGGGCGGAAAAATCTATTGCGGCAAAAAAGCCGGGAAACGGGACCGAAACCGCGGCCGGCTGCGGCAACCTATTGTTCCTTATAACGCAGGGCAACTTTTTTGAAGATTTAAGGGAAAAATCTGCCCGCATAATGTCCGGCATGAACGCCGACGGTTATGCCGTGGGGGGTCTCGCCGTCGGAGAAACGAAAGAAACTATGCTGAGAATGCTTGAAATTTCCGCCGCCAATCTTCCGGAAAACAAACCCCGTTATCTTATGGGCGTCGGAACTCCTTCAGACATAGTCAATGCCGTATCTCTGGGCATCGATATGTTCGACTGCGTCCTGCCGACGAGAAACGCAAGAAACGGCTTTGTTTTTACATCGCTCGGAACGGTCAACATAAAAAATTCTTCGCATAAATTCGAAACTTTACCGATAGACCCCGAATGTGATTGCTTTTGCTGTAAAAATTTCAGCGCCGCATACGTCAGACATGCTTTTATGAGCAGGGAAATATTTGCGCAGAGGCTTTTGACCCTGCATAACCTGCATTTTTATCAAAATTTAATTATGCGGATAAGGCGGTCTATCGAAAATGGCGATTTTTACGATTTTTCCAAAAATTATTCATCTTTGTTTTGACTTTCTTTCGATATAAATATAATATAATAAAATTCGCAAATTAATAAGTTCATAATTTATAATAAATTTAATAAAATAAAAAGGAGAAAGTATGAAAATTTTATCGGATTTACCGGGTTTGTTTAATATCTTCGAGGTCAAACCGGCTTATGCAGCCGGCGGCGCACCGGCAAAAGCAGGCGGAGGCTGGGAAGCTACATTAATGAATTTTGCGCCGCTTATTGCTATCGTGGCTATCTTTTATCTTCTAGTAATACTGCCTCAGCAAAAAAGAACAAAAGAACACAGAAAAATGATAGAATCGCTTAAGGTAGGCGATGAAATTATGACAACCGGCGGAATATACGGCATTATTACCGGAATAGCCGAACAGGTTTTTACGGTAGAAATAGCTAAAGACGTTAAAATTAAAATTACCAAGAGTTCCGTTGCGGCGAAAACGGCGAAACAATAAAACGTTAATTTAACTTATTAATTTAGTTTATGGTGAGGCTTGATGAAACCTGTTAAAACTCGAGTAATTTTAATAGCCGTATTTATTTTGATATCTTTTTTTTCTATAATCCCGTCTATTTATCCAAATACGCCGGGATGGTGGAAAGCTATAACAGGTAATGCGGAAATGCATCTGGGACTCGACCTTCAGGGCGGCGTGTACCTCGTCGAAAGAGTAGAAACCGGCAAGGCGGTAAAAGAAAAACTTTATAAAGACTATTCCGATATAGAATCTTTCGTGAAAGCAAAAAAACCCGGCAAAACCAAAGACATTACATTAAAAAACGGCTATATCGTCCTGAGCGGCGGTCTTCTTAAAAATAAAACGTCGATGGCGGCTCTTAAAACATACATAAAAAATCATCATATTTCGTTAAAATTATCGAACGATATAATCGGCTTCAAACCGTCGGCACTTTCTCTATACAAAAAAGAGGCGGTAGAAGGCGCGGTCGAGGTAATGAGAAACAGAATAGACCAGTTCGGACTCGTAGCCCCAAAAATAGCCAGACAGGGAAAAAATTTAATAGTCGTAGAACTGCCGGGAGTAAAAAACGTCAAGCAGGCGATTAAACTCATAGGAAAAACGGCAAGGCTTACTTTTAAGCTCGTTGACGACAAACATAATATTGTAAACGCGTTAAACGGAAAAATCCCCAAAGGCGACGAAATTTTATATCATATTAAATATAATAAATATACCCATAAAACAACAAAAATACCGTATCTTTTAAAGAAAACCGTATTGTTGGACGGATCCGCAATTTCAAGCGCAAACGTTCAGATGAATCAATATAATCAACCGACCGTCGGGGTTTCGTTAAATTCCGAAGGCGCAAAACAATTCGGAAAAATAACTACAAAATATACAGGCAAAAGACTTGCCATAATACTCGACCGTAACGTTATTTCCGCTCCGGTAATAGAAGAACCGATACTCGGCGGCAATGCATCTATTTCGGGACATTTTACCATGGCGCAGGCAAATAATCTTGCAATAGCGTTGCGTTCAGGCGCACTGCCGGCTCCCGTAAAAATAATCCAGAACAATACGGTTGGTCCAACGCTCGGCGCAGACTCGATCCACGACGGAATACTCGCCGCCGTGGTAGGTACTATTCTCGTTATACTATTTATGGTATTTTATTATAAATTTTCAGGTTTAATCGCCGATTTTGCCCTGCTGGAAAACGTGCTTTTCCTTATGGCTGCGCTTTCGCTTTTCGGGGCAACGCTCACGCTGCCCGGCATCGCCGGAATTATACTGACTATAGGTATGTCCGTGGACTCGAACGTTCTTATATTCGAAAGAATACGTGAAGAGCTTAGAGAAGGAAAACCGATCGTAATAGCCATAGAAAACGGATACAACAAAGCATTTTTTACGATTCTCGATTCCCATGTCACGGCTCTTATTACCGCGGCGGTACTTTTCTACTTCGGTTCGGGTCCGGTAAAAGGTTTTGCGGTAACCCTTTCGCTCGGTATAATGATAAACCTGTTCACTTCTTTGGTCGGTACAAAGGTTATATTCGATATAATATCCAACAAAAAAGAGCTTGATAAATTAAGTATCTAAATAGCATAAAGGAGTAAAAATTGGAATTTATAAAAAACACGCATTTTAATTTTATAGGCAAAAGAAAATATTCTTTCGTTATTTCGTCTATTCTGGTGATTTTCGGCATTATAGAAATTATAACCATGATAGCCGGCACGGCAAAAATAGGAATAGATTTTACCGGAGGGCTGTCTATGCAGCTCGCGTTTAAACACAAAATATCGATTTCATCGGTAAGAAAAATTCTTATACCGGCCGGGTTTAAAGACGTTAAAATTGTCAAAATTAAAGGAAAAAACGATATTATAATACAGACCAAAGCCGTGTCGAAAGATTTAAACTCTTATACCGCAAAAATTAAAAAAGCTATTAAAAATTCTTTCAAAAAAAATCCTTCCACCGTCGTCAGCAGTGAAATGATAGGTCCGTCGGTAGGCAAAAAACTTTCTAGAGATGCCGTCATAGCGATTATTATATCTATTATTGCCATAATATTATACATAACATGGCGGTTTGAATTCAGATTCGGCCTTGCGGCGGCTATTGGACTCGGGCACGACGTGCTTGCTCTTCTCGGAGTGATTTTCATTTTTCAAAAAGAAATTACGCTTCTTGTGATTACCGCTGTTTTAACCGTTGCCGGATATTCGCTTACGGATAAAGTCGTCGTTTTCGACAGAATAAGGGAAAACTTAAAAATAGAAACGGAAAAAGCAAAACATATCGATTTAAAAGGTCTCGTAAATATCAGTATAAACGAAGTTCTGACAAGAACGGTGGTTACGTCGCTTACCGTCGTATTAGTCGTGTTATCCCTGTTTTTTCTCGGCGGCATAGTCCTGCATGATTTTGCCTTTACTTTACTTCTAGGCGTTTTGATAGGAACTTATTCGTCGATATTCATAGCCAGCCCTATTATGGTTATTTTAAACGAGAAACATTATAAATAAATTTAGTACTCGAAAAGTGCATATAAATTTAAAATTAAAATATGGAAAAAGAATATGTTCACGGATATTTAAAAAAACGCCTTCCCATATATCTTAGCGATACTGCTTCTTCGCTTATATTGAAAAGAATAGTTTCGCAGTTAAATTACGACCCTTTTTATAGGGAAAAAGAATATGAAATAGAAACCGGCGGCTCCGAAGATTCGGTAAAAGCCGCTCTGTGTTGTTTTATAGATAATTATCTTAATCCTTCCTTAAAATATCTTAACGATCCGTTTCTTATATCGGATATGGATAAAGCGGTGCGGCGCATAACCGGAGCCCTTTTAGACGACGAGTCTATATGCATATACGGGGATTACGACGTGGATGGAATATCGGCTACGTCTTTTCTCGTTTCTTTCTTGAGGGAATTAAAAAAAATATTAAAGCCGGACGGCGAACATAAATCCGACGGATATTCCGTTTTTTACAAACTGCCGGACAGAATAAAAGACGGTTACGGGTTAGGGATAGAACCCATAGACGAAATATGCGATTTCGTAAACGAGAGCGGCGGCAAACCGCTGTCGCTGATTATAGCCGTTGACCTCGGAATAACCGGAACTAAAGAAGTCTCGTATGCAAATTCTAAAAATATCGACGTTATAATATGCGACCATCATGAAGTACCGTTAAACGGCGAATCGGAAATTATTCCTCCCGCCCATGCCATACTTAATCCTAAACGCAAAGGGGATAAATTTCCTTTTAAATTTTTACCGGGCGTAGGCATCGCTTTTAATCTCGGCATAGCTCTTAGAAAACATCTTGTAAATGAAGGCATTCTGAATACATACCCAAACCTTAAGAACTATTTAGATATAGTATGTCTCGGCATTATAGCGGATATAGTTCCTATGTACGGAGACAACAGAACTCTTACCCGTTACGGACTTCAAATATTAAACGAAAATCCCAGACCGGGAATAAAAGAATTAAGACGCATATGCGGACTGTATTTTGACAACGTCAACGAATCCGACGTAGCATGGAAAATTGCGCCAAAAATCAACGCCGCCGGCAGGGTAGGCGACCCTTCCGTAGCAGTGGAACTATTAACGCAAAAAGACCCTAAAATCGCTTTTAACCTTGCGCAGGAACTTGAATCTTTTAACAGAAAAAGGCAACTGCTTGAAAATGCCTGTTTTGTAGAAGCAATGAACCTGATTAACGAAAAATCCAAAATTTCCGAAGGAATGCTTCCAATAATTATTTTAAGGGGAGAATCGTGGCACCCCGGCGTAATAGGAATTGCTTCGTCTAAAATCGCCGATTATTTAAAGAAACCGGTTCTTTTGCTCACCGGTTATAAAGAAAACGTTTACATCGGCTCTGCAAGGTCGTGCGGCGATATAGATATATACGCTTTTTTAAAACGATACGAATCCTTCTTTACAAAATTTGGAGGACATAAAATGGCTTGCGGGCTGACGCTAAAAAGGGGCTCGGACGTCGATAATTTTATTGCCGCGGTTTTATCCTGCGCGCAAGAAAAAAAAACCGGCTTATCGGCGGAAAAAGCGTCGGAAGAAGTTTTCGGAGATGCCGTCGTCCATGCCGCAGAATCGACTTTAACCGCTTCTCCATATTCCTGTTACGATGAAGAAATAAACATAGAATCTCTTTCCGACAAAGAATTTTGCGAAATCATAAAAATAATATCTCCCTGCGGACCGCTGAACGAACAGCCAAAGTTTTTAATAAGAAATATTAATCTTTTAGATATAAACAGACGCGAATTCAGAAATAAGAATCCCAAAAAAAGCTGCGACTATAACTGCTATTTTACGCTGAATATTGCCGAAAATTCACTGAGCGGAAAGAAAGAATGCGCAAAATATAAGGCAATGGTATTTAACAAACGCGGAATTGCAAACGATATTTTAAAATTTAACGAAGCGGCTAAAAATAAAAACCCGGTGGATAAAATCACGGTGGACGGAATTATATTCGAATTTTTTAACGGTTATATAAAAATACTTGATTTCATATAATAACTGCTTAATTTTACTATGTTATGAAAACTTTTACGGCGATAGAAATCGACTATAACAGGTTTAAAATACTTGAAATTCATAAAAAAAAACATAGTTACTTTTTGAATAATTTTGTAAATGAGGCGATAGAAAATTTAAATTACGACGACGTAAATTCCGTTTCGATAAACCTCAAAAAAATCATAGCCGAAAATAAAATCAATATAAAAAACGTATTTACGTCTATTAACGGAAATTCTGTCGAAAGTTTTAGTTTCAACTTACCGGTTATGCCCGAATCCGACCTTAAACCCGCCGTAGAATACGAATTGAAAAAAGTTCTCCCTTTTCCGGTATCCCAGTGCATATTCGATTATATTTATATAGAAACGGCGGATGAATCCGGCAACAGGGCTTTAAAAATTACGACTTTTGCAGTCAAAGAAGAATATATTAATAAGTTAAAATCAATTTTCGATATGTCGGCAATAAAAATAAAATCGATAGAATGCAAAACCGTATCTATTTATAATAATATAAGATACTTAAATAAAAATAAAACGGGGCATCTCGTGCTTTGCGATGTCGGGGATAAAACTGTAAAGATAGCTATTATATTGAACGACGCGATTAATTTCGAGAGAACCGCCGATGGACTAAATCTGAAAAATATGGACGATGAAACGGCGGCCGGCGTTATAGCCGAAGAACTTAAAAGAACCATAGATTTTTATTTTGCCGGAAAATCTTTGCCGCCTATAGACGGAATCATACTTACCGGACTTTTTTCCGGCGCTAAGGGATTTGACGCTAAGATTTCCGACGCCGTGACGTTAAGGGCTTATTCGGTTTCGGTTTTAACCCTCGTTAAATCGGAAAAGTATTCATTTTATCTGTCGAAAAATTTAAACAAATATAATCTTAAAGATAATCCCGAATTTTTTAGACCGCTCGAAGATATGTGGACTACGTTCGGACTTATTATAAACAGGTAGCGGGGCAATATGAAAAGGACCGCTTATGAAAAAACAAGAATAAACTTACTGCCTGCTAAAGACAAAAACCGCATTGCAAAACGGCGAAAAAATCTCGTTATTATTTTAATAATTACGGTATATCTGATTTTTATCGTTTTAATGGATTTTGCGTCGGTTTTAAGCAACAACTATAAAAGAGCTTACATATCTAAATTAAACCAGCGCTTAACGATGTTGAAAACAAAAAATATCTTAAACGAAACCTTTGAATCGGCAATCGGCAAAAGAAAAATTCTTCTTAAAGATATACGGAAAAAAATTAAAGTTATCGAAAATCTAAAAAAACTTAAAGTACGGTGGAACAAAAAAATCGCCGAAATCGTAACCGCCGCTCCAAACGGGGTATGGATGAGCGGATTATTGCTGCAAAAAGGGGTTATAACCATAAACGGAAACAGCGTATCTTTATCCGGAATTTCGGCATATATAAACAATCTTAAAAAAACTAACTTATTCGTGAAAATTACGCTCCAAGAAGTCGGAAGAAAGACTGTAAACGGAAATACCTTTTATTCATTCGACTTACAAGCGGTTTTGAATATTCCTTACATTGATTTAAAAAGCGCCGGAGGCGAAAAAAAATAGGCGGCATATATAATGAAAAGGCACGGTAAATTAAAACAGATAGCGGCATATTTAAAAAGCAATAAGATAGCGGCGGTTATACTTATGGTATTCGTATTTATTTATTTAATAAACAGCGATATATTTTTAAATATTATGTCAAAAAAAATATCGCTAAAAAATACGGCTATCGCTAAACTTAACGGGCGGATAAATACTATAAAAAAATCGACCGGTTCGCTTTCGGCGGAAAAAAGAGGTCTTATTAACATCGAAAACCAGATAAAAATATTAAGAATTAAACTCAAAAATGCGGAAATTATGCTTCCAAAAACATTTATGATATCAAATTTAATTAAAAATATTTCATTAAACAAACCTGCGGAAAATTTTTCGATAGAAAATATAAATTTTGGAACACCGGCAAAATATGATAGCGTAACGGAGCTCCCAATAAATATTTCCATAACCGGAGGTTTCAATAAAACCGTAAAATTCATTAAAAATGTTAATTCGATGAAAAGAATTTTTACTATCGATTACGTTTCTATTAAAGCAAGCAAGAAATCGTTTCCCGATATTAAAGCCGATATAAAAGGCTATGTTTTTGCTATGGACGGTTAATTAGAATCGCGGCCGGACAAGGCGCCGGGATTAGAACCTTGACCCGGCCGTTTTTTAAATTTCCATATAATAGAAGATATAAGAATACTGATTTCATACATGGAATAGAGCGGAACGGCTATAAAAAACATCGTGACTATATCCGCATGAAAAGCGGCTATTATAAGGCTTACAAGCAGCGCATATTTTCTGTATTTTTTTAAAAACCCCGGTTTTAATATGCCGGCGAAAGAAAAAATAGACGAAATCAGCGGCATTTCAAATATTAAACCGAATATCAAACCTAACCTAAGAGCGAAATTAATATAATGGGTCAGGTTTATTAACGGCGAAAGATTCGGACTCTGATAACTTAAGGAAAAATTAATTACCGCCGGCCATATGTAAAAAATCATAAAAATTACGCCGGCAATAAAAAACAACGTCCCGAAAAACAAAAACGGCAGAAGGTATATCCTTTCTTTTTTTAAAAGGCCGGGTTTTATAAACTGCCAGAATTGAAACAGTATAAAAGGGAGGGCGAGCATAAATCCGAGAATGAGGGATACTTTTACCTGCATAAAAAACGGTTCGAGAGGTTTTGAGTAATGCAGGATATGTTTTGTGAATTTTTTAGGAGTTTTATCGAGACCGAACGCATAATAAACCGAAGGGGCTTTTTCTTTTATTACATTCTTTGCGTATCCCGAAAAATACGTAATATACGTCGGCTTTTCTAACGGGGTTTCTATAGTATTTATAGCCTTATACGATAGATGCCACATAAAACCCATAGACAGGACAAGAGCTATAAATACATAAATAATCCTCTTTCTTAATTCCGAAAAATGCTCAAGAAAGGGCATTCTGCCTTCCGCTTTAACGCTTTCTTCTTTTTTTTCGATTTTTTTAACGCCCATCTGAATTATTTTTTAGCCGGCTAATTTACTATTTTCGGAGAAATAAAGACCATTAACTGCTCGGTATCAACAGACCTGGTATGATACCCGAAAAGATAACCTAAAACAGGTATTTCCGATAATATCGGAACGCCGTTGTTATTGCGGCTTTTTTGGGTCGATAAAAGTCCACCTATTACCAGCGTAGAATTGTTTTTGACCTCCACTACTGTAGAAACGCTTTTATTATTGACGGAAGGAAAACCATCTATGCCCCCGCCGGCAGGAGAAGAATAAGTAACGTTAACGTTTAATAAAATATCGTTACTGCTTTCTACAATCGGAGTAACTGTTAAAGTAATACCTATGGTAATTGTTTGGAGTGTTGAGGTAACCGGTTCCTGTGCTATGACTGTCGTACCGCCGGTCGTAACACCAGATGATGAAGAGGACGAACCGGAAGATGCGGTGGTTCCGCCGGAGGTAGTGTAGGCTACGTAATATTCTAATAAAGACGAATTGATAGTTGCCTGTTGACCGCTTATAACAGTAATACTTGGAGACTCTATTATTTTATCCCAACCTAATTGCTGTCCTAATGATAACTGCGCGGAAACATTTCCGAAATTCTGCCATGGAGCTAGCACGCCGAGATTTAAATAATTTGCACCGGAACTTAAATTGGTGACGCCGGAAAAATCAGTTGCAAAGTTAGAAGATGTATTGTTTACGTTAGGTAGTATCGAGCTTTCGGCATTGCCTAGAAAAGACCAGTTTATACCAACATTTCTTGTAAAATTATCCGTTATATCGACAAGTTTGGCATTAAGAAGAACGACTCTTTTTTTAACGTCTATCTTTCTGATTATATTTTTTATCTTTTTTATGTTAGAAGGAATATCGTAAACGAATATCGAATTGCCGTGCGGGGAAGCATAAGCCTTTGCCCCCTGCGGCAAAACGGGCGTCAGGTCGGTAAGAACGTTTTTAGCCTGAATATATTTTAGATTTATTTTGTAATATATATAATTATTTTTAAGCGACGAACGGGGGCCTATAAACAAAATCCCCTTGTTCACGCTGTATCCCAAATTTCCGGCTCTTAAAATAATTAAAAGGGCGTCCGGCAGGGGTATGTTTCTTATATGCAGAGTAACGACTCCAGAGACCGAACTGCTTAAAACGTAATCCAGCCTGAATTCATGGCATATTCCTATTACTAAAGGTCTGAGCGGGATATCGTTGCCTTCTATCGAAATCTTTTTATTTGGAATTTTAATACCGTTAATTAGACCGTAAGCCGCAACCGAACCGCCGGAGTTAGAAAAACCGTTTAAGTCCGTTTTAAATGCGCTGGAAATTTTGGGAAAACCAAAAAAGATAAAAAATTGAATAAAAATTAAAATCGATAACCCGAAACTTAATAATAATATGTTGCCGTTTCTGAACTTATAAATCATACGATTCAATATTTATTATTTTTTAAATCCTTCAAATTTTGATAACGCAAGTTTAACTATTTTTCCGTTTTTGAGTTTTATTATTACATCTTTACGAGTAATTCTCATAATGGTTTTTCCTATAATTTTTGAACCTGCGTAATAAGGTTTGCCGTTAATAACGGCAATATTTTTGTCAGGGTCGGAACTGCTTACGATAGCCTGAAGATTAAGACCGGCCAATGGATTTTCGTTAAAATTTTTATACTGTTTTACCTTAAAAGGAGATATAAAAGGATTCTTTAATCCGAAACAAGAATCTATGTTGAAAAATAACGGTAGAAATAACAAAAAAATTATTAAAAGAAAATTATTGATTCGCATTCTTTTATAAACCATACATGAACCATCGACAGTAATAAACAGGCGGACGGAAAAATCCGGCCGCCTTCAAATGAACGACATATAGATGGCATATAACATATTAGCTAAAGTTACGTCGCAAGATTTCGCAGGTTAAGCTTTCTGAACGTAAAATTTAAACTTTCCGCCCTCTTCGGAAGATTCGAGCAGCTTATTACCGGTTCTGTTGCACCATGCCGTCATATCGTTTTTGGATCCGGGGTCGGTAGATATAACTTCCAGAACCTGCCCTGAAGTCAAAGAGTCGATTTCTTTTTTTGTCTTAACGATGGGTAGGGGGCATGACAACCCGCTCGCATCAAGTGTTTTGTTCGATGATACTGCCATAATGTTACCTCCTTTAAAATAAGATAGAATATAATTATACATCTTCGTTAAAATATTTTAAACAATTTTAAGCGGAAAGGACGCATAATTTATAGATTTATTTTAGCTTATTACTTAACGGCTAAAAAGTCAATAAGGAATTTTCCCCATAAGGAATTTTCCCCATAAGGAATTTTCCCCATAAGGAATTTTCTGTCCCCTTTTTCAAAAAAGTTTGATATAATTAGCATATGAATTTCAACATCATGATATTTATAGCCGTATTTTCCGTCGCCATAGTAGAACTAAGCGAAGTGGCGGCAATAGTTTTTGTGGTCGGCGAAGACGTGGGGCTGTCAAGCGCTTTAGCCGGAGGGCTGGTAGGGTTTATAGGAACGCTCGTCGTTCTTTTCGCAGGCGGCGTAACCCTTATCAAAACAGCGCCGATAACTACCGTTAAATTAATAATAGGAGCGGTCCTTATAGCTGTAGGAATATATTTTGCCTATAAACTTATAAGTTTTGTGTTTTATATGACGCCTTTCTCCGAAAAGATAGGTGAAAAACCGCTTTTCAAAAAAGCTGAGACGGCTTTAGTAAAACATCAAAAATGTTCTTTTAAATCTTTTATCGTAGCTTTAAACGCCGTTATAATAGAAGCGTTTGAAGTAGCGGTAGTAGCGGTTCCATTTGCCGTTACCGATAAACAGTGGCTTTCGGTAATTTCGGCTCTTGCCGTCTGCTCCATAATAATTATAATATTGTCGGTTTATCTGAGAAAATATTTCAAGAAAATACCGTCGCACTGGATTAAGGGAATAGCGTCGGTTCTTCTTTTGAGCTTCGGTATTTACTGGGGACTGCAGGGTTTTAAAATCAATATCGAAGACGACTATATGACATTAATTATACCGGCGGCAGGAATAATTTTGCTGGCTCTTTCATTTACGTTCGATAAAATCGGATATGCCGCTAAAAACAGGAAAAAAATTTAACTTATCCCGAATCCCGTCATTGCGGGCAATGACATTATTAAGTAATTCCAGCAATCCATATATATAAAACCTATATTAGGGATTTAGGCGAAAAGCAGTTTATTTATTGCCCTCGGCTTTATGCTTCGGGGGAAAGTTTAACGTCACTACCTGTTTTTCGCCTCCGGGCTTTCCGAGAGCTTTTCCGTTATAATTTAAAATAATGCCGCCTGCGTTTCCTATCTTAATTCTCAATTTTTTTTTTGCTTTCCAAACCTTCGACTCTCCTGCATAAAGCATGGAAGTCTTGATGCGTCCGCCGTCTATTTTAACGGCTACCCATGTCCTTCTGACTACTTTTCCTTTTAGAACTGCGGCATAATCTTTTTTCAGGGTAACGTTGTTAATAGCATTACCGCTTTTTTCCGCAACATTCTTTTTCGATGCCGCAACGGAAGGACGACTCGATGACGCATATATTCCTTGCGCTTGCAGTATCTTTATATAATCATATAATTTAATCGAAGCATAAGAAAGAATAATGATTAAAATTCCGCCAAAAAAGATAATTAAAATTTTTTTTCTGAAATCCCGAGATTTTTGTATTTCTTCTTTAAATCGCGCGCCTACTATATCTTCGATACGTTTGTCTTTAAAACCTTCTTTTAATCCGGATTCAAGAAGAGAAATAGCCGTTTTTTCATCGGCTTTTACGGTTTTTGCGATAAGTTTAACATATCCTTTTAATAACTGCGGAGAGGAAAATAAAGAAAAATCGCCATATTCAATGGCTTCTATATAAGCCGCGCTTATTTTTGTTATCCGGGAAACCTCGTCGGACTTAAGCCCCAAGTGTTTCCTGTTTGCCCTTAGATATTCTCCTACCGTTTCGTATTTCGTAACCGTAATAATGGGGGGGGTTCCATTTTCCATAAAAAAATTACTATTTTAAAAGCATAATTATCTTTTTAATATATCTTAAAGATTTAATCCCAAATTTACCCGTTTTATTTGCGTCATAGACCGAAGAAAATATATTTTTTGCCTTATTATATCTTTTTTGTTTAAAATATATCAATCCTTCGTAATATTTCGCCGGCATAAAAAATATATCTAAATCCGATACTTTTTTAAAGTAGTATAAACCGAGGTTTAAATTGTTTTCGATAAGCATACATTTACCGAGATAATAGTACGTCAAAAAATATTTTTTATCGAGAAGTCTGGAAACCGTTAATATTTTGTATGCTTTCCCTGGCTTATTTTCTATCAGATATATTTTCGCAAGCTGCGTATAACTTTCGTAGGGTCTATTGTAAAATGGATTTTTCAAAGCTTTTTTAAGGTATAATTCCGCCGGCGGATAATCTTTTCTTTTTATGTAAATTAAGGCTAAATTGTAATACGCATCCGAAAATTTGCGATTAATTCTTACCGCATTCATAAAATTTTTCACCGCTTTGCCTTCACGGGCAGTCTTCATATAAACTATACCTATGGCATTATAATTTTTCGCGGAATTAGGATTCAGAGTCTTAGCTTTAATAAATTCCTGCATGGCTTTTATATAATTTCCGTTCTGATAAAACCCTACGCCGAGCCTGTAATAAAGATTTGATTTAAGCCTGTTTTTTTTAGGGACTTGGGACAGCCCGCAACCGGATAATAACGGCAAAATTATAACCGTAATTAATAACAATACCGCAAACTTTAAAAAACTTCTTTTCCGTAACTCTTTCATAATATATAATAACCGTAAATATTTTTTATATGTATCATTTATATAGGAAGTTCCTCGAAATAAGTCATCTCCCTGAATTTTTTAAATCTGCCTTTAATCTCGTCCATCTTTATCGATAAAAATCTGCCTACCGAAAAACCTTCCACGGCGAAAGACGCCATAATATTTCCGAATACAAGCGCTTTTTTTAGATTTTCAAAAGACATGTCGTCCGTATTGTCGATATATCCTAAAAATCCGCCGGCAAAAGAATCGCCCGCTCCGGTAGGGTCTATTACGTTTTCTAAAGGATAAGCCGGAACCATAAAAAATTTATTTTCAAAAAACATCGAGGCTCCGTAAGCCCCTCTTTTTAAAATTAATATTTTGGCGCCTGATTTGAGGATGGTTTTGGCGCACAAAAAAATAGAGGACTCTCCCGTCAAAAGTCTCGCCTCTGATTCGTTTATTATAAATATATCGGTCAGTTCCAGAACTTTAATAAGTTTTTCCTTTTTCCCTCCTATCCAGAAATTCATAGTATCGAGAGCGGTGAGCTTTGGGGCGCCGAACTGCTTTAATGCATTGAATTGAATGTCGGGGTCTATATTGGCAAGAAAAAGCATATCGTTTTTTGAGCTATGCGGAACTACAGGCTTAAAAGAAGAAAATACGCCGAGTTCGGTCATAAGCGTTTCGGGGTCGGACATATCGTACCCGTATTTGCCTTTCCATCTGAAAGTTTTACCCTCTTCCGTCTTTATCCCATTTATATCGATATTCCTGTCCTTAAAAACATCCAAATGTTTTCCGTCAAAATCATTCCCTACCGTGCCTATAATTTTTACGTCGGTTAAAAACGATGCCGCCATCGAAAAATAAGTTGCCGAACCTCCAAGAATATCTCCGGTTTTGTAAAAAGGAGTTTCTATATCGTCTATCGCGATAGAGCCTATAACCGTAATTGCCATATTATCGTCTCCCCTGTCATAAAATTAAAAATTATAAAATTCAACAGATTCACTTATTATTGCTTTTAGTTACCGGCGACTGCACCCCGTACCCCTGTTTTGCGGCAAGATAACCGGTGGTCCCAGCAAGACCGCCGACTACCAGCAGCGCGCATCCGCTCAGAAAATTTATTGCGCCGAACAGTATAAGCGCAAGAACCGCAAGTTTTATTTTCTTCATTGAATTATACCATTCCCGTTATTTATATTGAAATAAATATTCAAAATTAGTAAAATATAATAAATTTATATATATTCTACTCAAATTACAATCAAATTACAAAGGGAAATTTATAATTATGCACAAAACAAATTACGCCCTTATATCCGTTTACGACAAAACAGGAATAACGGAACTGGCTACGCATCTGGAAATTGCCGGTTATACCGTAATAGCGACGGGCAATACCTACAAATTTTTAAAATCGGCCGGAATTACTAAATTAAAAAAAATAGAAGAAATAACGGGTTTTCCCGAAATTATGGACGGCAGGGTTAAAACACTGCATCCTGCCGTTTTTGGAGGAATATTATCCATAAGAAACAACGAAAGCCACAGGGACGATTTAATAAAAAACGATATAAATCCAATAGATTTCGTCATAGTGAACCTTTATCCGTTTAAAGAAATGAAAGACGGAGACATAACCTTCGACGAAAAACTTGAATTTATCGATATAGGCGGCGTTTCCCTCTTAAGAGCGGCGGCAAAAAATTTTAAAGACGTAACGGCAGTTATAAACCCGTCATTTTATGAAAACGTCATTACGTTTCTTAAAAATAAACAGGAAATCCCGTTCGAAGTTAAAAAACTTTACGCTTACGAAACATTTAAACTGACGGCGGAATACGACGAGGCAATTGCCGGTTTTTTAAATCCCGGCATAAACCAGGACGACCGGGCGATAAACCCGGCTTTTTATAAAAACGAAGCCAAAGAACTGAATTTTAATATAAAAAAATCGCTTGATTTGAGATATGGAGAAAATCCGCATCAAAAGGCGGTTTTTTATTCGGAAGGCATCCCGATGCCCTTTGAAAAACTTTCGGGCAAGGATATATCTTACAATAATTTATTAGATATAGATTCGGCGCTCGGAATAATTAAAGACTTTAACAGGAATATAACGGACGGATTTTTTTCCGCTATAATTAAACATACTAATCCTTGCGGAGCGGCTCTAAGCTTAATATCTCAGAAGGACGCTTTTTTAAAAGCAAGAAAAACGGACGAAATTTCTTCTTACGGAGGAATAATAGTCTTTAATAATGAATTGGATAAAGAAACCGCATCCGAAATAAAACCCTTTTTCGTAGAAATAATTATAGCCCCAGATTATACTGAAGAAGCTTTAAAAATACTGGAATCTAAAAAAAATACGATAATAATCCGTTATAACGAACATTTTACCGCCGACGGAAACAGGCATATATCGTTAAGAAGCGCTTCCGGAGGCATCCTTGTTCAGGAAACAGACGATGTTCCCGACGATACCTCTAATTTTAAAACGGTAACCGACGTCAAAATGCAAGGTCCGGTAATGAACGACCTTCTGTTTACTTGGAAAATAGTCAAACACGTCAAATCTAACGCCATAGTATATGCAAAAGACCGGGCGACCGCAGGCATAGGGGCGGGGCAAATGTCGAGAATAGACAGCGCCGTTTTCGCCCGCGAAAAAATGCTTAACGCTTACGGCAAAATTGACGGGTTCGTCATGGCTTCGGACGGTTTTTTCCCTTTTAAAGATTCCGTCGAATATGCGGCAGAGATCGGCGTTAGCGGCATTATTCAGCCGGGCGGCTCTATCAGGGACGGCGAAGTTATAGAAGCGGCAAATAAATTAAATATCCCTATGATTTTTACGAATATCCGACATTTTAAACACTAAAGTCAAATAACAGAAAAGATGAAAATACTCGTAATCGGCTCCGGCGGCAGGGAAAACGCTATAGCCTCAGCTATTAAAAGATCAAAAAAAGAAACGGAAATATACTGCGCTCCGGGAAACGGGGGGACGGCGGAAATTGCCGTGAATATTCCGGTTAAACAGGACGATATAAAAAGGCTTCTTTCCTTCGCCTTAAAAAATAAAATTGACTTAACCGTAGTAGGTCCGGAAATTCCTCTTTCTCTCGGTATAGTCGATGAATTTACGGCGGCCGGACTTAAAATATTCGGACCGGACAAAAAAGCGTCGCTTTTGGAATCGTCAAAAAAATTCGCTAAAGATTTTCTCAAAAAATATAATATTAAAACTGCGGAATATGAATCGTTCATAGATTTTAACGCCGCCGAAGATTACGTCAAACAAAAGAACCATCCGTTAGTTATAAAGGCAAGCGGGCTCGCCGCCGGAAAAGGAGTTTTTATCTCCGATAGTCCCGAAGAATCTAAAAGCATATTAGATTCAATATTCAACGGCAAAATATTCGGAAAAAGCGGAGAAACGGTCGTAATAGAAGATTACGTCGAGGGCTTTGAACTGTCTTATATGATAGTAACCGACGGAACATCGTATAAACCGTTAATCACCAGTATGGATTACAAAAAAATAGGGGACGGAGATACAGGAGAAAATACGGGCGGCATGGGCGCGGTTACCCCAAACCCTTACGTTTACGAAGACCTTATAAATAAGATAAATAAAACCGTTATCGAACCGGCTCTCGAAGGGCTTAAAAAAGAAGGAATAAAATACAAAGGAATACTTTATGCCGGTCTTATGATTAAACGCGACGATATTTATGTTCTAGAATTTAACGTAAGGTTCGGCGATCCGGAAACGCAGGCTAT
This sequence comes from bacterium, assembly GCA_027318865.1. Taxonomy (GTDB): domain Bacteria; phylum SZUA-79; class SZUA-79; order Acidulodesulfobacterales; family Acidulodesulfobacteraceae; genus Acidulodesulfobacterium_A. Next base: position 82,257 of record DAHVOJ010000001.1, read on the forward strand.
ACTTATAAGACTCGAATCCGATATAATAGACCTGTTTTTAAGCGTAATAAACGAAAATTTAAAGGACCATAAATTAGTTTTCGACGACGATAAATCCATATGCCTCGTTCTTGCTTCCGGCGGGTACCCTAAGGATTACAAAACCGGCTGCGAAATTTTTTTCGATAAAAAATTGAATAATTCGGGACCAATTAACGAAATCTGCGCAGAATATTATATTTTTCACGCAGGAACAAAAAAAATAGACGGAAAATATCTCACGGACGGAGGAAGGGTTTTAAATATATGCGCAAAAGGTAAAGGCGAAGAAATAGCCGGCATAGTTTATGCTCTTGCGGAAAAGATCGGTTTTGAAAATAAATATTACAGAAAGGATATAGGAAAATATACATAACGGTATTATATAGAAATAGAAAAATTTATGGCTATCGTTAAATTAAAACCGCAGATATTGCTTAATCTTTCCATAAGTATTTTAACCGGCGTTTTTGCCCAATTGTCAATGAAATACGGAATGAGCAGGCTTAAAAATACTGCCGGACGCGGCGGGCAAAACCTTTCGGCCATCCGCCATTCCGTAAAATATAGCGAATATGCCTTATTTATTAAAATTTTAAAAATTTTAATAATTATTTTTACGAACAAATTTGTTATAGCCGGAATAACCCTTTATATAATATCGATGTTTTTCTGGATAAAGGTATTGTCGAAGATAGAGCTTTCCGCCGCCTATCCTTTTGTAAGTATCGGTATAATTTTAACGGTAATACTTGCCGCTTTAACGCTCAAGGAAACCGTTCCATTAATGAGATGGATTGGAATTATTATTACGCTTTGCGGGGTTTACGTTATAGTTTATTCTCACGAGGACGATGAAACGTCCAAAAATAAAGAAAAATAAAATAATAGAATATGGTAAAAATTTACGAATTCGATGCTTTAAGCAATAAAGATTATAAATACATAAAAGAACATTTGCAAACTTCCGGCATTATAATCTATCCGACGGAAACCTCTTACGCCGTGGGCGGAAACGCTTTAGACAACACGGCGGTGCAAAAAATTTATGCTTTGAAAGGGCGCAATTTCGACAAACCTCTTCCCGTATTGGTTAAAGACTTGAAGATGGTAGTAAATATTGCAGAGTTAAACAGGCGGGAAGAAGACTTAATATCGAAATTTTGGCCGGGACCGCTTACGATTATTTTTAAATTAAAAAAGAAGATTTTTTCGGAAAATTATTTATTTACCGGCGGTTTAGATTCAATCGGCGCAAGAATTTCTCCTCATCCTTTCCCCGAAAGACTGTTTGAAGAAATTGATTTTCCGCTCGTTTCTACCAGCGCTAATTCATCGGGCAGAGAAAGTTTTTCTGATTTCAACGAATTAAATAAAATATTTTTATCGGATCCGGCTGTCGCGTCCGGCGTAAATATTTTAGCTATAAACGCCGGTGAACTGACAGGCGGCTCTTCCACTATAATCGAAATAGGAGAAAAGAATAAGGGGATAGAAATAATCAGGGAAGGAGAAAACAACATTAAAAAAAGACTGATGTGTTCGATGAAAAATAAAGAATGAACTGAATCCTTAATTTTCTGCATCCTGGATTCCCGCTTTCGCGATATTGACAATGCAGGGATTTAATTTTCACACAAATGGTGTCCAGAATTAATAATTCCTTAACTCACCGTTAGAGATTTTTTATCTGGATGAGCCGTCTAAATACCGACGGCTTTAAAACGTACCCGCCTACGCGGGAATGACTATGCGGGGATTGAGGTTTTAACCCAAAAGGTGTCCATTGGCGTCCGTATCAAAGACATGCTTTGATATACACGGACGCCAATATTGCGAAAGCAGATATAAACGCACGCCGTTTATGCAGTATTTATAACTTGTTAAATCAATTTTTATAGTCTCTAACGGTGAGTTAAGGTAATTAATGAATATTAAAAGGGGGGATATATGGAAAAAAACGCGGATATTCTGGGAATAATAGGGGGCAGCGGATTATATCGGATGGACGGGCTGAAAAACGTCAGGGAGGAATCGATAAGCACCCCTTTTGGAAACCCGTCCGATAAACTCGTATTCGGGGAAATAAACGGCAGAAAATTAGCGTTTCTGCCGAGACACGGCAAAGGCCATAAAATACTGCCCTCCGAAATAAATTATGCCGCAAATATCTATGCGCTGAAAGTTTCCGGGGTCAAAAAAGTAATTTCGGTCAGCGCCGTAGGAAGCCTTAAAAAAGAGATTAAGCCGGGGGATATGGTCATAGTTGACCAGTTTTTCGATTTTACCAAAAACAGGAGAAGCACTTTTTTCGGAGACGGTCTTGTAGCTCATGTTTCTATGGCAGAGCCGGTCTGCCCTTATCTGCGCGGAATCGTCACGGACTCGTGCAAATCCCTCGATATTCCGTACCATAACGGCGGCTCTTATATCTGCATAGAAGGCCCTCAGTTTTCTACGAAAGCGGAGTCTCTTTTTTATAAAAATAACGGCTTCGACGTAATCGGCATGACTAACGCCACCGAAGCCAAACTTGCGAGGGAAGCGGAACTGTGCTACGTCACGATAGCTATGGCGACGGATTACGACTGCTGGCACGAGGAAGAAGACAACGTCAACGCCGATATGATTATCAAAATTCTTCTCGAAAACGCGGAAAAAGCAAAAAATATCATAAAAGAGTCTATCGGCAAAATAGATTTTTCGCATAACGAATGCGGCGAAAACGGAAACGAAGCCGGCACAGGAAAAGACGGCGGCGGAAATGAAAACGAAGCCGGAGGGGGGAAGGGTAGCGGCGAAAATTTATGCTCCTGCGGCTCGTCTCTGCAAAAGGCCGTCGTAACGGCAAAAAAAGACGTTCCCGAGGAAACGCTGAAGAAACTGTCGATATTCGATTTATACGATTAATTGTATTAACGGCGGAGGGTGGATTGTCGGTAGAGAGGTTAGCAAAAACTCCCGACTCCCCCTCTCCTAACCCTCTTCTTTTTAATAATATAACATAAATCGAATAAATAAAATTAACTGGAGGTTTATTTTATGGATGTTTTAATCTTAACCGGTTCTAAAAACGATTTGGGCGATGTAGAGAACGCCGCCCAAACGCTTAAAAAATTCGGGATTTCCTATGAACTGCATGTTTCGTCCGCCCACAGAACTTTAAAAAGAACTATGGGGCTCGTCGAATCGGCGGAAAAAAAAGGCGCAAAGGTAATAATCGCCGCCGCGGGCATGAGCGCCCATCTTCCCGGCGTTGTCGCCGCTATGACCATTCTTCCGGTAATAGGCGTTCCCCTTAACGCCTCATCTCTCAACGGATTAGACAGCCTTATGTCTATCGTCCAGATGCCGGGCGGAATACCGGTCGCGACAACGGCAATCGGCAAAAGCGGATGCGTTAACGCCGCCCTTTTAGCCGTATCTATTCTCGCTTTATCCGATGCGGCTCTGACCGAAAAATTAAAACAATACAGAAAAGATATGGCGGACTCGGTAATTAAAGCCGATGAAGAAATCAATATTAATAAAAAAGGCTAACGAAATAACCTAAAGAGGTTATTAAATGAAAAATACAATCGAAAAAAGATTTGCGGAGGCGAGAGCGCTCCTGGAGCTTACTTCAAATAACGAAGAGATTTTAAATACGGTGGAGGCCATATCTAGAACCATTATTTCCGCGTACGGTAACGGCGGAAAGGTTTTTATCGCCGGAAACGGCGGGTCGGCGGCGGACGCCCAGCACATCGCGGCAGAGCTTGTTTCGAGGTTTTACAAGGAAAGAAAAGCGCTTGCCGCCGAAAGCCTTACGGTTAATACGTCAAATCTTACGGCGATAGCCAACGATTACGATTTTTCGGCAGTGTTCTCGCGCCAGCTCGAAGCAAACGCACGCAAGGGCGACGTTTTCTGGGGAATATCGACTTCGGGCAACTCCAAAAATATTCTATCGGCAATTAATACGGCAAAAAAGAGCGGCATGAAAATAATAGGTTTTACCGGCGGGGACGGCGGAAAAATGGCGGAACACGGAATGTGCGACCACCTTATTAAAATTCCGTCTAAAGACACCCCTAGAATCCAGGAAAATCATATTTTAATAGCTCATATTATATGCGAAATAGTGGAAAACGGCATGTTTAAATAATTTTAAGCATGCGGGGTATCCGAAAAATTTCTTGCGTCGAACAGCGACGAATACAGCTTCATCGCATACATATCGGTCATTCCGCTGATGTAATCGGCGCACATAACTTTAAAACCTGCGTTTCCGTTTTGAGCTTTTCCGAAACCGCCGTAAAATCCGAACTCGTAGAGCTCCTGAAAGTCGTCGGGATAAAGTTTTATATTTTTAATGTCGGAAAAAACGGAAAAAAGCCTTCTTATAATATTTTCGGCTTTATACCTGTTCAGGAGTATTTCCCTGTTTTCCATAACGAGCCTGTAGGAAATCTGCTTGAGGGCGCTGATTTCCAAATTGACTCCGTTTTTCCATATAATACCGTATTTATATGAATCGTCTTCTAAATCTATCGGAACATCGAAAATAAAACTGTTTTCCTTTTTCTTTAATCCCGGTTTTGATTTCATTTTTGCAATGCCGCCTTGTCTTTCTTCCAAATCTATATTTAAAATAAACTTTGAAATATAATTGGAAAAAAACTCTTTCAGGTCGGTCTTGACTTTTATGTGATGCATCGGGTCTTTCCCCCCGCCCGCATCCAATATCCCGCCTTTTATCCGTCCGGTTTCTTTGCCTCCGGCAATCTTAAAAATATTCCTGAGATTAAAAAAGAAATTATCCACCTGCACCGCTATTTTATCAATGGAATCTTTTCCGATTCGACCGCTTTCTTTGAGATATTTGTTTACTTTGAAATGGCCTCCTATGTCTATCAGCTTAGACTCTACCCCGTCTTCTATATCGTGCGTGGCGTACGCGATATCGTCGGCGGCGTTTAATATCTGGCATTCTATGCATCTCGAAAATTCGAAAAATTGAACTTTGGCAGTTTTATTTTTTTTATCGTTTAGAAATCCGGAATATTTCTTCAAGTAATTTACAAAATCTTTTCCGTGAAGTTTTTCGAGAATAAATATATCGTTATCGTAAATGAAATGCTTGTTTTTATCGGACAACGAATAAGGCATCTTATATTTTAAAATTCCGTCTATAGTCTTAAGCGACGGATTAATTCCGTATATTTTATTGTTTTTTGAATCGTAAAACTTTTTTTCGAGGAAATTAAGTATCCTGATATTCTGGGCGTTCGCCTCGAATCCGAATTTTCCGCCGGTCGCCTTCTTCAGCTCTTCGTTTATAATGGATTCGCCGAGATGCCCGAATGGCGGATGCCCTATGTCATGCGCCAGAGAAACTGCTTCGACGAGGTCTATATCTATATTTAACCCGTGTTTTTTATCTAAAATCGACGCTATAGCTCTTGCTATCTGCGATACTTCGAGAGAATGGGTAAGCCTCGTCCTGTAATAATCCAGCGTAAAAACGCCGAAGACCTGAGTTTTATTCCTCATCCTCCTGAACGCGCTCGAATGTATTATTCTATCCCTGTCGATTTGAAAAGGCGTCCTTACCCCCTTTTCTTTTTTTTCCTTGCCGGCGTATCCGTAATCGAAAACTCTTTCGTAAGTCATCAAAATACCTCCTTTGTCCGCTAACTTTTTGGCTAACTTTTACTTTAATCCTGCATTAGAAACTTTATTTTGAGTATATAATGTAACTTCTATTGCAGGATTAAGGTAAGGTTTTAATCTTGCTTTTACATTTAATTAAATATATACTATTCACACATTTTTAACAACGGGAACGGAAACTGATAACAGGAGGTATCTATGAAAAATAAAGAAACCGACAACGAACAAACGTTTTCAAAAGCCGAAATAGAATCGGCAAAAAAAACGTTAATTAAAATGAAAAAGGATATTTTTAAAGAAATAGACGCCGGCATCAAGAAAGGCTCATCCAAAGATTCAACCGAATACCGCGGAGATAACTACGACATAGCTTCGAGCGAAAGAGACCGCGAACTTATGTATATGCTTGGAGACAGGGAAAGAAAAAAAGTAAGGGAAATAGACAACGCGCTGTTAAAAATGAAAGAAGGCACATACGGCATCTGCGACGAATGCGGCGAACCTATTTCAAAAAAAAGATTAAAAATAATTCCCTATTCAAACTTATGCATAAACTGTCAGTCTAAAGCCGAGGAAGAAGAAAGGAAGCGAATGAACGAAGACTATATCGACCATCTAAGCACTCTTTCTTTAATAAGCGACGACGAATCTTTTAAAGACTCCGACGAATAAAAGTTAAAGAAGCCATAGATTCAAGAAGGGTTTTTGAATATGGATGCGCAGGAGCTTTAAAAAAATCGTCCGTTTTTGCAATCTCCATTATTTTCCCGCCGTACATTACGCAAACTCTGTCGGCAAGATGCCTGACTAATTTTAAATCGTGGGTTATAAATATATAGCTCATTCCCGTTTCATCTTTCAAATCGAGCAGCAGATTTAAAATCTGGGCGGATACCGAAACGTCTAACGCAGATACTGGTTCGTCAAGAATAAGAAGTTCCGGACGAACGGACAGACATCTCGCTATCCCCACCCTCTGCCTCTGTCCGCCTGAAAGCATATGCGGATAATTTAAAGCGACGGCTCCGGGCAATCCTACGATTTTAAGCTGTTCCTCCGCAAAATCGAGCCTGTCCTTCTTTTTGTTTTTTATAATACCGTTCCTTACCGCAGGATAAGATATTATTTTGTAAATCTTTTTTTTTGGGTTCAGAGACGAGTATGGATCCTGAAAAAGTATCTGAATTTTTTTTCTGAAGTCTTTTCCTTTATTTTTATAATCAAGAGGTTCTCCCTTAAAATATATTTTACCGGAAGTTCTTTCGGTTAATCCTAAAATTAATTTCGAAAGCGTCGATTTGCCGCAACCGGTTTCTCCTACCACGGCAAATATTTCATTTTTGAATACATCGAACGAAACGCCGTCAACCGCTTTTATCACGTTTTTTTTTATATCGAATAACGTTTTATAATACTTGTAATGTTTAGAAACGCCGGAAACCGATAAAATTATGTTTTCTTCCATATTTTTAATTCCAATTTGCAATACGTTTACCGAAATCCCGTCATTGCGAGCAATAGCATTATAGTCCGTTTACTTTTACGCACCTCACGTCCCTGCCGCCGTTTCCGCCTTTTTCCAAATCCTTGAAATTTCTCAAAGCTATATCTTTTAAACATTCATCGTCTCTTTTAAAACATCTGGAATAAAATCTGCATTTTCCTTTTTTAAAATCGTCTTTGGTCAAAAAGCCGGGTATAGTAAAAAGTTTCTGCTTTGGAACATAGTCCGCGGATAAAGACGGAATGCTTTTAATCAATGAAACGGTATAAGGATGCGCCGGCTCATTTATTATATTCTCGGTATTGCCGGATTCCATTATCTGTCCCGCATAAAATACGTAAGTCCTGTCGGAAATACTTCTTGCTACGGTCAAATCGTGCGTTATAAAAATAACTCCTATATTGGATTTTTCTTTTATTTCTTTAATCAACTTTAAAACCTGAAGGGACGTCGTAACGTCCAATGCCGTCGTAGGCTCGTCGGCTATTAAAAAACATGGATTAAGAACCATAGCCATAGCGATCATAACCCTCTGCCTCATACCGCCGGAAAGTTCATACGGATAAGAACCGAATCTTGCAAATCCGTCTATATTCATAGAATTTAAATATTGAATTGCCGTATCCTTTGCAGATTTTTTTGAAACTTTTTTATGGGCAAGAATTGCTTCGGTTATCTGTTCGCCTATTTTCATGACGGGATTTAAAGACGTGTTGGGATCCTGAAATATCATAGATATAAGCCTCCCCCTTATCCCGATTAATTCTTCCGGTTTCAGTCTTAAAATATCTATCTCCTTGTCCTGCGATTTGCACTTTATTTTAATTTCTCCGGAGATTATTTTAGAAACTCCTTGCGGATTCAGTCTTAAAATAGATAATCCTAAAAAAGACTTGCCGCTGCCGGATTCACCGACTATAGAAACGACCTCGCCTTCATTAACGGATAAAAATAAGGAATCCGCCACGTTGATACAGTTGCCTTTATGTTTATGTTTATCCGCGCATAATTCAACGGTTAAATTATTTATTTCGAGGCTCATAATTTATACTCTTTTGTAAATCACATTTTTTCTAAAACGGGTATGCAGAGCAAACTTAACATAGAGATTAATACGGTTCTTACCGAAGACAGCATTAAAAGACGCGGTTTTATGTAATCCGGAGCGTTTCCTATGAGTCTGTAGTTCTGATAATATTTGTTAAAATGGGAAGCAAGTTCTAAAGCGAATGAGCTTAAGACCGAAGGCTCGTTCTGTTCCATAGCCGAATTAACGGCAGATTGAAATCCGGAGATTTGCTTAGATATTAAAAATATATCGTTAAAATCGGCATCGTTTTTTGAAAATGAAAACTCCATATTTTCATTAATTGAATTTAAAAGCCCTGATTTGGACATAAGACTGTTTATCCTTGAAACGGTATATTGAAGATAAGGACCAGTCTGTCCTTCGAAAGATAAAACGTTATCCCAGTTAAAATTTACGTCGGTAGTCCGCCTCGTTTTCAAATCGTTGAATATAACCGCCCCGATGCCTACTTTTAAAGACGTTGAATATATCTGCTCCTTTTCGCTTTCCGTAAGTTCTTTATCGGATTTAATATTTACCCTGCCTTCTGCGCTATTAATAAGAGTTTCGGCCCCCTCCGTTCCTTCGGCAAGTTCTTTGCCTGCCTCATAAATTTCATTAGAAAGGGTATTTTCTAAAATTTTCGGTCTTTCTTCAAGTTTTTCTTGAGCCTTAAGCCGCGCTTCCTCTATATAATCCTCTAAAAACACTAAATTGCCTTTTCTTGTGGACATACCGATAATTCTTCCGAATTTTACATGGACTAATCTGCCGTCTATCATAGAAGCATAATGTTTAAAATTTTTACTGTCTTTTATTTTACCGGCATTTTCCTTCAATACGCCGAATATTCCGAAAAGCTGGTTAAAATGAAGCGCCTGTTCCGAGCCGACGACGTAAATCATTTTATCGAAATTATATTTTGCCATTCTCAAAATTGCGGTAACTATATCTCTTGAAAGATAAAGCGATGCCCCGTCGCTTTTTGCAATCAGAGCGGGCGCTTTTATGCCTTTAATTTCGACTATTACCGCACCTTCGCTGATTTTGGCAATGCCGCGTTCAAGCAGAATCTCTTTAATATCGTTTGAAAATTCGGCGCTTAACGCCTCGCCTTCATACGCGTCAAATTCGATGCCTATCGATTTATAAATTCTTTTGAATTCGTCTATGCTCAATTTTCTAAAAAGCCGCCATAAATTATATTGCCCTGCCGGCGTTTCGCAAAAATCGTTTTTATTTTTTTCCGATAGTTTTATTTCTTTATACCCCTCTTCTTTTTCGGAGCCGTTACCGGTTTCGCCTACCGGAAAACCATCGCTTTTTTTAAAATTTAAACTGCCTAAATAATCCTCCAAACCAGGTTTGTTTGCCGATATAAAATCCTCAAGCGTTTTAAACCTTCTTTTTGCTTCTTCTAAGGCGGTCGCATCCGTCTGCTCGTCTTTATGTATTCTGACGTAAAGTTCGTATAAAACTTTTACCGGATCTTTTTTAAATTCGTTAAAATCTATATCGTTATAGCGACAAAAAGCGGCTATAAGTTTTCCGAACTGCGTTCCAAAATCTCCGAGATAATTTATTTTTATTACTTCATGACCGCAGAACGCATAAATATTGGATAGGCTCATTCCGATAACCGTGGAACGCAAATGTCCTACTCCAAAAGGTTTTGCTATGTTGGGCGAAGAAAAATCGATCACGACGGTAAGCCGTTTCCCCGGAACGCCTCTGCCGTAATCGGAACCTGAAGCCGCAACTTCTTTAATAACTTCGGAAACGAATTTTTCTTTATTTACGAAAAAATTAACGTAAGCTCCTTTTATTTCTATTTTATCGAAAAGGCGCTCTATTTTATTAAACTGCATCTTGCAAAAATTGAAAACTTCCTCCGCAACGGTTTCAGGTTTGCCCTTAAATCCGTAATTTAACATATAATAAGCCGCAAGACAATAATCGCCGAAAGAATCATCCGGCGGATTTTTTATCAGTTTTTCTGCTTCCGGCTTTGAAACATCTACATTTTTTTCTTTTTTAATAATATTTATAATAAATTTTTGCAGATTTTCTTTAAATATATCCATTTTTTATTCCTTTGATTTATTTTTTAATTTCTTTGCCGATTTCAAGTATAAATAACTATATCAATTATACCAATATCAATTATATCAATTAAACGACTTTAAAAAAATAATAAATTTGATATAATTAAATAACAGGGGCAATTAAATATTATAAAATTCTTCATTAGTCCCTAAAGGATATCAAGTTAATTATGAATAACGAAGATAAAGATAAATTTTTATGCGAAGCATGTCCGTATATTTATGACCCTCAAAAAGGCGATCCGGAGGGAGGGATACCGCCCGGCACTCCGTTTGAAGATATACCGGACGACTGGCTTTGTCCCATATGCAAAGTGGACAAAACCCATTTTAAAAAAATAAATTAAATTAAAAAGGAGAAATTTAATGGCTTCATCCGAAGAAATTGCTTTACCTAAATATCAGTGCGATGTTTGCGGATATATTTATGATCCTGAAGTAGGAGATTCCGTCGGGGGGATAGAATCCGGGACCCCTTTTGAAAAACTGCCTGACGACTGGGTTTGCCCAATATGCGGAGCAGACAAAACGCACTTTCAGCATTTTACCGGATGAAATTGCGTTATTTTTCTCTGTTTTTTTCTTGACTTTATAATTGCATTTGGTAAAATATCATTATGAATAATTTAAGGGTATTTTTTTTAATTTGTGCGGCTACCGTGATTATTGCTTTTTCGGCTCAACCCTATGCCGCGGCAATTTCATACTCCGGTTTTGCTAAAAAAGTAAACGCCGACAGACAGATAGGAAATCCGGACGCCGCCGTTACGATTATAGAATATAGCGATTTTCAATGCCCCTGGTGCGGAAAATTCGAAAAGGAAGACCTGCCGTATATTATAAAAAAATACGTTAAAACCGGTAAAATATTCATGCAATTCAGGGACTTTCCGCTCACGCTTATCCATAAATACGCATTCAAAGGGGCGGAATACGCGGATTGCGCAGCGCTTCAAGGAAAATATATGCCCGTTAGAAGTCTGCTGTATAAATATCAGAGCTACTGGAGCGCTATGGGAGATTTATACTATTTTCTCAAAACGCATGCAAAAGGTATAATAAACCTTAAAAAAGAGGAATCGTGCGTAAAAAGCGGCCTGCCCAGAAAACTTATAAAAAGTAATATATCATCGGGTACGAATGCAAAAGTCAGCGGAACTCCGACTTTTTTAATATATAGAGGTCTGATTCTTTACAAAAAAGTTACCGGGTATAAACCTTTGCCTGTAATGAATAAAATCCTTAAGAATGCCTTACAATAATAAAATATATATAAAATTTATATATATTTTATATATTTGCCGTAATATATATTTTTTTTTCAGAAGTATTATCCGGTATTTTTTTAATATTTCTTATAATTTTGGAAATAAATTTTTCGGTTTCCGCAACGGCATATTCTATTTTCATACCCGACGCAACATATGCCGTTATACATGCCGAAAAAGCGCAACCGGTGCCGTGAATTTGTTTTCCGGCATTTATTATTTTACTTTCATACGTAAAATATTCGTTTTTTGAGTCAAGCAGTATATTTTTTATAACGTCTCCTTCCGATTTTTCAAAAATATGCGAACCTTTAATTATTATATTTTTGATTTCCGGAAATTTTTTTCTTATTATTTTTGCCGCCCGTTTCATCCCTTTAAAATCATTAATTTCCGTTTCGGAAATAAGCTCGGCTTCTTTAATATTTGGAGTGATTACTGAAGCATATTTAAATAATGGAGTTAAAAAATCCGGGTAGCCGTTTTTATCTACAATAATAGAATTAGAAGTGGAAACATATACCGGATCGACTACTAACGTTTTTATGCCGTATTTACCGATAAAACCGGACAGAATAGAACTCTGCCTGCCATTGTATATTAAACCGGTTTTTACGGCATCAACGGAAAAATAATCAAATACGGCATTTAACTCTGCCGAAAAAAAAACATCCGAAACAGGTTCTATTTTATAAATATTATCCGGATTTTGCGCAGTCATTGCGGTAATAACGGATAAACCAAAAATATTGCGCTTAGAAAATATTTTAATATCCGAAGTTATCCCCGCTCCCCCCGAACCGTCGAACCCCGCAACCGATAAAATTTTTAACGCCATGATATCTTTCCGTTTTTTTGATTAAGTTTATTTTTTCTTTTTGTTTTCCTTTTCCTTCTTATAATCTCTTATGCTCCTTAAAATATCCGAAACTTCCGAAACGTTTCCCGTGTTTAAAACATCCGATTTTCTAGCCCAGCCTTTTCTGGCTATGCCGATTCCGTAATTAACCAAATGTATTCCTTCAGTCTTATGCGCATCCGGATTAATAGAAAGCATAACGTTTTTTGATATAGCCGATCTGATATGTCTCCAGTCGATGTCGAATCTTTTGGGATTTGCGTTAAGTTCTATGATTGTTTTATATTCGGAAGCACAATCCAAAATCTGCGTAATATTTACGGGATACTCATTTCTTTCTAATAAAAGCCTGCCGGTAAGATGACCTATCATAGTAGTATAAGGATTTTCGATCGCCTTCATAATTCTTTCCGTCATAAGAGCTTCGGTCATATTAAACTTAGAGTGAACGGAAGCGATTACAAAATCAAGTTTCGACAGGGTTTTTTCATCATAATCCAGATTTCCGTCCGGTAAAATATCGGATTCGACGCCTTTAAAAATTTTAATTTTGCCTTCGTATTTCTTATTAAGTCTGTCTATATATTCGATTTGAGATTCAAGTTCATCTGCGGAAAGTCCGTTAGCATAATGGGCGGATACCGAATGGTCGGATATGCCGGCATATTCATATCCAAGTTTTATACATTCTTCTATCATAGCTTCCATGCTTTCTTTTCCGTCGGTATATGTCGTATGAATGTGAAAAATTCCGCGCAGGTCTTTTTCTTCTATAAGGCTCGGTATCCCGCCGTTTAACGCCGCCTCTATTTCTCCGGTTCCTTCCCTCAATTCCGGCGGAATAAACTGCATTCCGAACACGCCGTAAAATTCCGTTTCATCTTTTACTTTTATTTTATTAGTTTTACTCTCGGATATTTCTTCATTGGCGTCGTCGTCTTTACTCCTTTTAAATATTCCGTATTCGTTTATTTTATAACCGTTTGCCTTTTCGATGGACCTGAGCTCTTCGTTATGTATTTTAGAACCGGTAAAATGGTGGAGCGCGTAAACAAAATCCTCACCGGCGACAATTCTTAAATCTACATGTATTCCGCTCTTTAAAACGATGCCGATTTTAGTTTCTCCCGAAGATTCGACTCTTAAAATTTCCGGATATTGTAAAAAGCGTTTAGAAAATTGCGCTTCTTTCCCCGCCGGAACGGAAACCACGATATCTATATCGCCGACTGTTTCCATTTTCCTTCTTAACGAACCTGCCGTCTGAATTTCATATATAATTTTCTGCGCCGTATTTTTAAGATAATATTCAAGCATCATGGCCTGATTTAAAGCATCTATATATAAAAACCTGCTTTTAAAAATCTTAAATTCTTCTATAGACTTTTTTAAATTTTCTATGGTCTTTTCTCCAAAACCATGTATCTCTTTTAACTTATCCGATTTTAAGGTATTTTCCAAATCCGCTATATTTTTTATGTTAAAATTTTCATATAGAAGCCTTGCCTTTTTAGGACCTAATCCGCGCAATTTTAAAAGCTCCATTAGTCCTTCGGGCACCGATTTTAACAACTCGTCGTAATAAGCAAGACTCCCGGTATCGACAAGCTCTTTTATTTTCAGATAGAGGTCTTTGCCTATACCGGGAATATCTAAGCGTTCTCCTGCGGCAACCAAGTCCGATAAATTTTCCCCCAGACGGTTTATAACGGCGGAGGCATTTAAATACGCCCGTATTTTAAAGGGATTTTCTCCTTTTATTTCGAGTATTCCGGCAATATTTTCAAAAACTTCGGCAATTTCGACGTTTGTCATAACAGGTTTTTGGGGAATAATTTGTATATGTTTATTTAATTATGTTATATTATATATTAAATTTTAACTAAACTAAAACTAAACTAAAACTAAACTATGAATATTTTATTGCTTCATTTTTTAAGCGACGCCATAAATATAGTGAAGGATATTCTTTATATATATATGTGGGTAATTATTATAAAGGCCCTGCTTTCTTGGGTCAATCCGGACCCTTATAACCCTATCGTCCGCTTTATTAACGATATTACCGAACCTGTTTTAAATAAAGTAAGACTGATACTTCCGGTAGGATCTTCGTTTGCCTTCGATTTATCGCCGATTATAGTTATCTTAATAATAATGGCTATTACTCAATTATTAAATTTTATCGAATTTAGATATGTAATGCAGAATATTCCGTTTATCGTTGTAAGACGCTGACATTATATCGCATATATTGTATAATTAAATAATTTTAATTACGAGGATAAAATTATGGAACTCTCTCCAATAGAAATAAGATCGCAAAAATTTTCAAAAAAAATTAAGGGATACGACGTAACGGAAGTCGATAATTTTCTTGAAATTATTGCAAAGGATTTGGAAAAACTTTACGGAGAATATTATAGCCTCAAAGAAGAACTGGTTAAAAAAAATCAAGAAATTACCGATTACAAAGAAAAAGACAAATCTATAAGCGAAGCTATTCTTATGGTGCAATCGGTTTCTAACGACATAAAAAAAGCGGCTATTATGGAATCGGAAGCTATAAAAAAAGGCGCGGTTGCCGAAGCTGAAAATATAATAAAAGACGCAAATAAAAAATATCTGGAAATAACCAAAAATGTGGAAGACCTGTTAAATAAAAGAATCGTCATAATAAATGCGTTAAAAAACCTTCTCCAAACAAACACAGACCTGATTAACAGGGAATCCGAAAAAAAATTGGAAATTTCTTTCCCGCCGGAACGGGTTAAAATTGATATCGCAGGTTCTATGCCGGATAATAAAACGAACACGGAGCCTGAAACAAAAAAAACAGATGAAAATTACGATTTAGCCGATTTCTTAAAAAACGAGAAAACAACTTCGGACAATGCCGCGGATAACAAAAAAGAAAAAACCGATGAAAAGACCATGGAGGAAATGCTCGGCGGTATAAATAAATTTTCTTTTTAATCTATATCCTATATCCATAAACACAGGGAAAAAAATTTGGCTATTTATATATATTATGTGATATACTTAAATATATAAATGGGTATTATTGCCTCGCTCTACGGCGCAATATATACATTATGGTTATTAATATCCGTTAAGTTATCGGGGAATAAAAAATTATGAAAATATTACTTGTTCAGCCAAATAATACCGGCGTAATAGGTTTAAATAACGTCTCTTTAATAGAACCTACCGGTTTAGAAGCCGTAGGGGGCAGCCTACTCAGAGACGAACATATTGTAAACATTGTTGATTTAAGAGCTATAGACTCCGATTCGGATAAATACCTCGAAGATAAAATAAAAAGTTTTAAACCCGACGCCGTAGGTTTTTCCTGCTCGTTTACTCCCGACGTTTATAGAACGATAGAACTTGCAAAAAGAGTAAAAAATGAATTCGGCGTCCGTCATGTTTTTGTGGGCGGACATCACGTTTCAGTGTATCCTTACGACTTCAACGCTAAAGAAATAGATGCGGTAGTGGTGGGAGAAGGGGAATACACCGTCAGGGAACTTGCCGCCGCGTTTTCTTCGAATACGCCGTTGTCTAAAGTTAAAGGTATTATATACAACGAAAACGGCAATCAGATAAAAACTCAGACAAGGGAATTGCTTAAAAACATAAACGACCTGCCTTTTTTTGCAAGACATCTTACCGAAGAATTTAGAAAAAAATATTACCTGGGCATCAGGACATCGTTAGCATGCCTTGAAACCGCAAGAGGTTGTCCGTTTAAATGCGACTTTTGCAGCGTATGGAATTTTTACGGAGGTTCTTACAGATCGAAATCGCCTGAAAGAGTAGTAGCGGAATTAAAAGAAATCAAAGAAGACTACATACTCGTTACCGACGATAATTTCTTCAGCGACGTTAAAAGGGCAAAAAAAATAGCCGAACTTTTAAAAAAAGAAAAAATATATAAACTTTACACGATACAGGCAAGGAGCGATACCATAGTCAAACATCCCGAACTTATTTCCCAGTGGAAAGAACTGGGACTGTCAAATATTTTTATCGGATTCGAAAGCGTGGACGACGATAAACTTATCAGTATCAATAAAAGCAACTCTTCGTTAAACAACGAAAAAGCATACTATATAGCAAAGAAATGCAACGTTGCCGTAACGGCATCTTTTATAGTTTCGCCTGATTTTACAAAATTAGATTTTAAAAAATTGATAAACTTTGTTAAAAGACTTAAAATAAGCGTCCCCGTATTTTCCGTATTGACGCCTCTTCCCGGAACAAAACTTTATAACGAACTCAAAGATAAATTAACCGTTAAAAATTATTCATACTACGATTTGTTTCATCCCGTTTTGGAAACTTTTTTATCCAAAAACGATTTTTTTAAAGAGTTTTCCAACCTGTATAAAACATCTTATAAAAGCCTTAATCTTAGAGCAAATGATATGTTCTTCGTACTTAGATATATGCTGTCGGGAAAAATGCCGTTTAACCACATATTTAAACTTAAAAAATCGATGAAGAATATTTCGACTCCTCAAACATATATAAACTCTTTACTTATAGAAAACAAAAATTAATTATTGCAAATTTATTTTTCAAATATTATAATATTAGTTTTAAATAATAAAAGTACTTTTAAGGAGGATGTTATAATTGGCTAAGAAAAATTTTTTTAACGGGATTGTTCACGGGTTTCCAAAAAAATACGAGACGTTAATTATTCTCAATCCCGACATAGATGAATCCAGATTAAATCAATTTCTGGATAAAATAAAAGACGTCATGTCTAAAAACGAAGCCGACTTTATAAACTTCGAAGATTGGGGCGCAAGGAAACTTTCTTACGATATTAAAAAACTCAACAGGGGCAAATTTATACTTATTCATTTTTCCGCTAAAGGTTCTTTTATAAAAGAACTTGAGAGAAATTTGAGAATTTCCGACGATTGCATTAGATTTCAGACCGTGGTGCTTACAAAAGATATAGAAACAAAAAAAGAAACCAAGGAGGAAGCAGTTAATGAATAATTACCAGAATAGAAAAAATGCCGGAACAGGTTTTGTCCGCAGGGCATACACAAGAAAAAAAGTTTGCAGATTTTGTGCGGACAAAAACTTAAAAATTGATTATAAAGATTCCAGGCTTATGAGAAATTTCGTGTCGGAAAGAGGTAAAATTATGCCGAGAAGGATTACCGGAAACTGCGCCTATCATCAAAGAAGGGTTTCAAAAGCGATTAAAATCTCAAGGACTGTTTCTATAATGCCATACACTTCCGTTAATATTTAATGTTCAAATCAAAAACGATAATATTAAGTTTAATGCTTTCGTTTTTATTGTTTTTATTTGCGGTAAATTCAATATTCGAAGGCGCGTATTCATTTATCAATCCTTTTTTTTACATATATTACGGCATTACCGTAATGCTTTTATTTTCGTTGATCGGACCTGTTTCGTCGGTTTCTATTTTTTTATCTTTTGCCGCAGGGATTGCTTTTTCGATTTACTATGGGGGGGGTAACTTTGACGGCTACTTCAATCACCCGGTTTTGGGACGTTTTTTTATATCGTTAATCGTAATCCAATTTTTAGTATTTATAGGCATTCCTTACGCATTTTCCTTTTTGATTTCTAAAGGTTCTGGAATAGCAAGTTCGATATACTTTCCAGTTGCAATCGTGTTTATTTTATTTTTTTCTTTATCGGCGGTTTATATTTATACCCACGGTATAGATATAATTTCGCTTATTAATCATTTTTCCGTCGTGATAACAAAAAAAATTGCGGTTACTTACGCTCAAATGGGTATGAAATATTTTGCGACCGTAAAAATGCGGGATTTAATTTCCGAAATGTTAAAAGTTATATTTTTGCTTTTACCGGCGTTCTTAATTATTTTTTCGTGGATAAGCATCTGGCTCAGTTTTATCTTTTTGAAAAAAATATCGAAAAAGACGAATTTATTTTTTTACGGCATAAAAGAAAATTTATTGCTCTGGAGATCTTCGGATTATTTTTTATTGCTGCCTATAACAGGAATAATAATTTCTATTTTTTCTGTTGGAATATTCAAATACATAGGATATAATATAATTTTATTATCTTCTTCCGTTTATTTAATTCAGGGGTTAACGATACTTTCTTTCTTCTTGAATAAATTTAACATAAATATCTTTTTAAGAATACTTGGATATGCTATAATTTTTATTTTTAGCAATCCTATAATTATATTTATTATATTGACCGGAATTTTTGATATGTGGTTTAATTTTAGAAAAATTGAAACTAAATAAAAAGGGGGGTTAACGTTTAATATGAAAGTTATACTTAAAGAAGACGTCCACAATTTAGGATTTATGGGTGAAACGGTCAATGTTGCCGACGGTTACGCTAGAAATTTTTTAATGCCTAAAAATCTTGCGATTCCCGCAACAAATTCCAACATTAAAACAGTGGAACACGAGAAAAAAATTATCGAAAAAAAGAAAACTAAAATAGCGGCTCAATTTACCGAAATTAAAAACAATCTCGAAAAAATCGAGATTATCGTTCCCGCTAAAGTCGGAGAAAACGAAAAAATTTTCGGCAGTATTACTTCAATGGATATAGAGAATAAACTAAAAGAAGCCGGATTTAATATAGACAGAAAAATAATTAATCTCGAAAGTCCTATAAGAGAACTGGGCGTCCAAACCGTGAAAATCAAATTATCTAAGGATATAACGGCTGATATTAAAGTTAACGTGGTGCCTGAAGTTTAAGTTTAAAAAGCATCAAAATAATGTTCATTTAGTTTTTACTGAATTATGCAGAAGTACATAGACGGAAGAAAGGGGTCAAAACAGGGTGGGCATGGGATTTCGGGGAATAGCGGCTTTTCTAACGATAATATTTTAAATATAGTTCCGCCCAATTCTACAGATGCAGAAAAAGCTCTACTTTCCGGAATACTGATTGATAATTCTCAAGTAAATTCAGTTTTGGGAATTATCGTTCCGGAAGATTTTTACGACAGCATAAATGCAAAAATTTATAGAGTTATAACTAAATTAAGCGAAAAAAACGAACCTATAGATATTATCACTATTTTAAACAGCTTAGAAAAAGATTCTGACATATCTGACGATTCTTCCGATTTTAATTACGGGAACTATCTTACTTCTCTCTTTGAAATGCCTGCCGGACTTTTTAATATAGAGCAATATTCCAAAATAGTAAAAGAAAAATCTACCCTAAGAAATCTTATCGACGCTTCTAATAAAATTAGAAAGAAATGTTACGAGCAGAATGAAGACATCGAGAACATAATAGATTTTACCGAAAAAACTATTTTTGACGCTACCGAAAGAGATGCTCCCAAAAATTATGCCGAAGTTTACCCATTAATATTCGATTATTTTAAAAAACTTACTTCCAAAAGGAACGATAATGACATAATTACCGGCGTTCACAGCGGATTAAATTATTTAGACGAATATACAAACGGGTTTCAGCCGTCCGATCTGATAATTATCGCCGGAAGACCATCGATGGGCAAAACCGCTCTTTCTCTATGTATTGCAAAAAATATTGCGGTAAAAAAAATACCGGTGGCGTTTTTCTCTTTGGAAATGTCTAAAGAACAGCTCGCTACGCGTCTTCTGGCTATGACTGCAAAAATTGATTCTTCTTTTCTGCGCAGAGGAAAAATCCATAATCCGGATATTGAAAATATACATAAAGCTCTTGAAATCCTCGAAGATATACCTATATTCATCGACGACAGCGCCGGCATAACGGTAACGGAACTGAGAGCCAAAACCCGCAGATTAAAAAGGGAAAAAAATATCGGGATAGTTATAATCGATTATTTACAGCTAATGAGAGCCTCCCATAACATAGAATCGAGAGAACAGGCAATAGCGGAAATCTCCCGTTCGTTAAAAGGTCTTGCAAAAGAACTTAACATCCCGATAATAGCCCTTTCCCAGCTAAACAGAATGGTGGAATCGAGACAGGATAGAAAACCCCAGCTTGCGGATTTAAGAGAGTCCGGAGCGATAGAACAGGATGCAGATTTAATTATGTTCGTTTACAGGGAGGAGGTTTATAAAAAAGATACCGAAAATAAAGGCATTGCAGAATTAATAATAGGCAAACAGAGAAACGGCCCTACGGGAATAGTCAAACTTTCCTACATAGCCAAATATACATCTTTCGAAAATCTTGCATACGAAGACGGTGAAGCTTATATTTAAAAGGCTTAATGTAAAATTATCCGTAAACGGATGAAGCTAAAGAGGCGGCGCCGATAATTCCTGCATCTTCTCCTAATGCAGATTTTAATATTCTAAGGTTCGACGTAGATGCTTTAAGAGCTCTCTTAAAAGTTTCGACTTTAACTATATCAAGCAAATCGGGAATGCCGTCCAAAACTCCGCCGCCAAGTATTACCGCGCAAGGATTTAATAAATTTACCGCGCTGATTACGCCGTCAGACAGATAAAATCCTGTTTCGCTTATCAATTCAACCGCTTTTTTATCGCCCGTCTTATATGCTTTTGCTACAGTTTCTGCAGTTATGGAGTCAATGCCGCCGCTAATATTTATAATATTTTCAAAATCTTTATTATCGGCAACAGCCTTTTCTCTGGCAATATTGGCAATTCCACGTCCTCCGGCATAAGCTTCCAAGCAACCGTAATTGCCGCATGTACATTTTCTTCCTCCCGATACGACGGTTATATGACCTATTTCTCCCGACGTATTAAAACAACCCTTATATAATCTGCCGTTTATTATTATTCCCGAACCTATGCCCGTTCCGACAAAAATACATATAAGATTATCTAAGCCCTTCCCGGCGCCAAACATCCATTCGCCGTAAGTAATAGCGGTTAGATCGTTTGTTACCAAAATATCCATACCGGTTTCTTTTTCAAGTATTTTTTTAAGAGAAACGTTATGCCAGTTCAGGTTTGGAGAAAAAATTACGTTTCCCGATTCGCCGTCTATTTGTCCGGCTATACCCACGCCCAGCGATTTAATATTATATTTTTTGTTATCTTCTAAAAAATTTTTAATATTGTTTATTATAGAATATACCTGTTTTTCGACGCCGGCGCAGGCGGAAGCAACCGGCATTAATATGCGGCTATTTAACTTTCCTTCTCTGCTTAAAATTCCGCATCTTAAATTGGTTCCGCCTATATCGACCCCGGCCGTATTTTTTTGCATACTATTTTATTTCCCGTCGTTTCCCGTTATTTCGACCTTCTTCCCGTTATACTCCCCTATTATCCTGTTTCTTCTATCTTGTTTCTTCCGCTGTTTTTAGCCTCGTAAAGAAAGCTGTCGGCTATTTTAAGATGTCGTCGATGGTATTTATATTTTCTTCAAAATTATTTCAATCTTTAATTAAATTGACGACAAACTGCTTTGCCGTCCTTCCCGACCCAGAACCCTTAATTGAAGCAAAATTAAGCGCATTCTTCCTGACTTCGTCCATATCTAGAGAAGATATTTTTATTCCGTATTTCTTTATGTATAATTCAACTATTTTTAAATATGTTTCCTGATTAAAACTGTAAAATCCATAAGACAGACCGAACCTGTCGCTTAAAGAAAGTCCCTCCTCCGCTTCTTCTTCCGGATGGATAAATTCAGTGGAATTTAAATTTTCTTTTTTAAATTTTTCGGCAGTCAAATGACGTTTATTAGAAGTCGCATAAATAATAATATTTTCCGGAAGCTCGTCAAGACCTCCGTCAAGTATAGATTTAAGTTTTTTATAAAGCATAGAATCGGCATCGTATGCAATATCGTCAAAAATAAGGACAAACCTAAAAGGCTTTGATTTGATAATAGCAATTAATTCATATATAAGTTCAGCCGTATTTTCTACTGCTTCAATGAATTTAATTTTGTTAATGTACGGCGGCTCACCGAACGACTTTGCGACGGCTCTTATAAGCGAAGATTTGCCCGTTCCCCTGTCCCCCCATAAAAGAACGTTATTAGCGGGTTTCCCTGAAGCAAATTTCATAGTATTTTGAAAAACTTCTTTTATAATATTGTCTATTCCGATAAAATCGGAAAGCGACAACGAATGCCCAACAGCGTTAAGTTCGTTTGACCCTTCTACTCCCGACCCCGCATTATGAACTTCGGATATAGGCTTAAGTATATAATTACCGTTAATCTTAAAAAACTTAAACGAACCAAATTTATCCAAAACGGCATCGTCGTATTTTATAATACTGCGTTCTATATTTTTTATATCATCGGTTTTATCTTGATCCGTATTTTTTAATTTATAATAAATTTCCGAAATTACGGCGTTTATGTTTCGTACTTCTTTAAGCAGTTCATCCATCTATTAATTTTATTTGATAAATGATGCGTTTAATTTAATAGAGCAATATGAAGAACACATGGAACATACTTTATCGTCTTTAAGAGGAAGCGATGCTCTCATTTCTTTAGCTTTATCGGGATCTAACGCGCATTCGTACTGTTTCTCCCAGTTCATAGCCCGCCTGTTTTTACTTATTTCCAAATCCAAGTCTATCGCCCCTTTTATCCCTTTTGCTATATCTCCGGCATGAGCGGCAATCTTTGCGGCTATAACTCCTTCTTTCACGTCCGATACGGATGGAAGCCTCAAATGTTCTGCAGGAGTAACGTAACAGAGAAAGTCTGCTCCGGCTCCTGCGGCTATTGCCCCGCCTATAGCGCTCGTAATATGGTCGTAACCCGGAGCAATATCGGTAACTAAAGGACCAAGCACGTAAAAAGGGGCTCCGTTGCATAAACTTTTTTCTAATTTTATATTTTCTTCCACTTGGTTTAAAGGAATATGCCCCGGACCTTCTATCATTACCTGCACTCCTTCTTCAAGCGCTTTTTTCTGCAATTCGCCCAGCGTGATAAGTTCGGTTATCTGAGCTCTGTCGGTAGCATCTTTTAGGCAGCCGGGTCTTAATCCGTCGCCGAGACTTAAAACTACGTCGTTTTTCTTTGCAATTTTAAGCAGTCTATCGTAATTTTCATACAAAGGGTTTTCTTTATTGTTTCTTATCATCCACGCCGCAATCAATGAACCGCCCCTTGACACTATGCCCATAATTCTGGTCTGGGCATTCATAGTCCGTATCGCTTTTAAAGTCAAGCCGCAGTGGACGGTAATAAAGTCCACGCCTTCTTCGCACTGCCTTTCTATAACTTCAAATAAATATTCGGGATCGAATTTATCTATAAAATCTGGAGAATTAGGATTAACGATACCGTTTAAGGCGGCAGGCTGAAATGCTTCGTAAAGCGGAACGGTGCCTATGGGAACGGTTGAATTTTCGAGTATATACGCTCTGAATTCCCTGATATTTCCGCCTGTAGATAAATCCATAACGGCATCGGAGCCGCTTTTTATTGCGGTAAACAGTTTTTCCAACTCTTCTTCAATATTGTGATTATCGCCTGAAGAACCTATATTTGCATTGACTTTAGTCTTCAGATCTTTTCCTACGGCAAGAGGTTTTACATCCCTCAATCTATTTTTGGTTATTACCGTAAAACCGTTCATTACGTCTTCGCGCATCTTTTCGGGAGAAACGCCATCGGCGGAAGCGCACGATTTCATTTCGTCCGTAATTATATTTTGTCTTGCGGCTAATATTTGATTAATATATTCCATAGCTTAACCTCCGTGCTTTATTATAAATGTCTATAAAACTTGGTCATTATCCTATCTATTATATATTATTTGTTAAGAATATTTAGTAAATTTTTTACCTCTTTGCCGATATTTTTTTTACTTAATATGGCGGATTGAACGGCTATATAACGGCAACCGGTTTGTTTAACCTCGGAAATATTGGATGCATTTATCCCTCCAAGCGCATAAACCGGAATTCTCAAAGTATCTACAACTTTTTTTAAAACATCGGCGCCATAAAAAAAATCTTGTTTTTCGGTCTTATAAACCGGACTAAAGGTTATAAAATCTGCGCCGTCTTTTTCGGCTTTAACAGCTTCTTCAAGGGAATGTGAAGAGTAAAAAATTTTTAGGTTTTTAAATTTTTTTTTAACGGTCTTGATTGGGATACTGTTAATATTCAGGTGAACGCCGTCTGCCGAAATCGATAACGCCGCATCTACCCTATCGTTAATAAAAAATTTTACTTCCGGATATTTTTTTAATATATTGTTTTTAATATTCTTTCCAATTTTAACAAAATCAGATGCAGTAATATCTTTTTGTCTTAATTGAAAAGCTTTTACGCCATTGCTGAAAGATTCGTCGAGAGCGCTAAGATATTCGTCATCGTTTTTAAAAAATTTTTTATCCCCTATTAAATATATGTCGTATGAATTAAAATTCATCATTTACTATATCATATCAATATCATGCCGGCATTCTATTTTGTTTATATTTTGTCCCGTCGGTTATGGCTAAATTGTTGGACGCATTAAATTAATGTTTATTTTATTATATAATTTATCAAGTGTATTGTCAAACTTTAAGGTCAACTTTAAGGTCAAACAAATATTTTTTATTATTTAATAATTACTCTCAAATATTTGTTGCAATTTATTTTTTTTATGATAGAATTTTACAATAAGACAATTTTAAAAAAATTAAACTATTAACAATTTAAGTATGGAGGTTTAGTATGAAATGGAAATGTTCGGCATGCGGTTACATTCACGATGGAGATTCGGCTCCAGATTTTTGTCCAAGATGCGGAGCTCCTAAAGAAAAATTCGAGAAAATTGCCGCGGATATCGAGCAGATTATGGACCGCTCAAAAAAAACCAACCAGTTACACATGGATTTAACTCATATGATGACAAAGGTTTTAGAAATTGCCGAAGCGGGGACTGAGGATAACCTGGATCCCGGCTGTCTTAACGTATTTCAGAAAGCTAAAAAAGCCGCATGGGAAATAAGACAGATGTCAAAGGCAGAAATTACCGTTCACATAAACAAACAAAAATGGGGTTGATTTTTTAAACGTTCCTTTCGGGGAGTGACAGGCAATCATATTGCCGTGTCTCCTCCCCCCCCCAAGGAATAAAATTATGCAAATTATTTCTGTTCCAGCAAATTATTTCTTGCAAATTAAATGTTTTTTTGTTAATATAATAAAGTTTTATTATATTATTAACTTTCTATTGTTTATTAATAATTTAAATATTTAAATTTTTTAAACAGGAGGACTAATTAACATGGAAGATAACGGCAAACATTTTACTAAAGTAATGTGGGTAGTAGTCACCATTAGCGTTATCGCTATAATCGGTCTCGGCATTTTTGCGGCAACCGGTCTTAACTATAGTTTTCCAGATATAACCAAAATTCTTCCTTTATAAAATTTTTTTGTTCTATTAAAAGAGCCGCTAGCTCAGCTGGTAGAGCACCTGACTTTTAATCAGGTGGTCGTGGGTTCGACCCCCGCGCGGCTCACCACTTAAAACCGCAGTAAATAAGCACTTCCAGCAACATTACTCTTGACAAGCATATCCTTAAAAATGGTAAAATAATGTCAAATTTGGTGAAAAATTGTCCCAAATTTGTCCCATTTTTAAAAGGGGTATAAAATGTCGGAAAATATCAGAAAGCGCGGCAACGTATGGTATTACGATATGATGATAGACGGCGTCCGGTATAAAGGAACGACGAATTTGGACCTGCTATAATTTAATAGACACTCGGTTAAGGGTATTATAAAATAATTACACCAATACTTAATCGGAGGTTTTTATTATGGCAGAAGAAAGAAGATCATATTCAAAAGAATTTAAATTAGATGCAGTTGATCTGACTAACAATTCAAGCAAGACAGTAAAAGCAATAGCTGCAGATTTAGGTGTCCCGTATAAATTATTATGTACGTGGAGAAATCAATATTTTAAAGACGGCAAAGAAAGTTTTCCAG
>DAHVOJ010000020.1 GCA_027318865.1 bacterium
GACCTTAAAACCTGCGAAGTCATTCCTGCGTAAGCAGGAATCCAGAAAAATAATTTTCTATCGGCAATTTTGGGTTTTATATTTACATTGACAATTTTTTAAATTTATTGAATAATTAAATTACTAAATAAATAATATAAAATGTATTAATTATTATAATATATGCCTAACACTTTTAAAATATACGAAGACTTGCAGGATTCTTTCAGCGAACAACAGGCTAAGACCCTTACTAAAGTCATATCCAAGGTTATTATCGACGAATCTAATATAGTCACCAAAGTCGAGTTTAACGACCTAAAAGAGATAGTTGCAGGTCTTGCCGTAACAGTTAAAGAGCTTGCAGAAGCCCAGAAGAGAACCGAAGCAAGAGTCGAAGAGCTTGCAGAAGCCCAGAAGAGAACCGAAGCAAGAGTCGAAGAGCTTGCAGAAGCCCAGAAGAAGACCGAAGAAACAGTCAGACGTCTCGTAGTCGATATGTCGGACGTTAAAAAACAGCTTGGCGGGCTTTCTATGGCGGTAGGTTACGGCATAGAAGACAAATACATTCCTATAATGGAAAGTTTTGCCTTAAACCGTTACGGCGCGGATATTGACGTGGTGGAAAGAAAGCATATAATATACCCTGACGGAAAATACGACGAAATAAACCTTTATCTCGAAGGCAGTATAAAAAATAAAAAGGTTTATATAATCGGAGAATCGAAAGCCCAGCCTGGCAAAAAAGATTTAGACAGATTCAACCTTATGCTCGGCAGGTTAAAAAATTACTTTAAAGTCAAAGACGACGGTATAAAAGGTTTCATGATCGGATACATTTATGCTCCCGAAGTAGAGGATTATGCTCATTCCAAATATCCGCACATTGATTTATTTAAGACCTATCAGATAGAAAGGATAGCCGGCTCAAGCAGAAAAAAATCTTAACCATGAGCTACTTTCCAAAAACGGGACTATACCTTAAGGCATGTTATATTAAAAAAGCAGCCATAATTTATAAATCTTACTTTTTTCCATACTTTTCAAGAATTAAATTTAAAATCCGGTGAAATTTGCTAAAATTTGTAGTTGAGGTTAATGGTTTGTCCGTTGGTGTCGATGGAGACGTGCTTGAGTATTTTGATGTTGCTTTCGGTGAAGAAGTAGCCGATGGAAAAGCCGATTGCGGAACCCATGAGGGTGTCGGAAAGCCAGTGGCGGTTGCGGTAAACGCGCTCCGCGTCCACGGCCGCAGGTATAAGATAAAGAAGCGGTTCGTGATAGGCGACGGCGTAGGGGGTTAGCATAGACCATGCGACGGTTGCGTCCCCGGATGGAAAAGATTTGTAGTTGTTGCTCATATTGAACGGTTTGAACTTAAACGGGTTATCGGTGCCGGAAGGTCTTTCCCTGCCTACGGATATTTTTAACGCTTCGGTTATTGCGCCGGCAAAAATTAAAGATTCTATTGACGTTAGGGAAACATCGGTAAGTTTTTTGTTCTTTGCGTAATATCCGTAAATAGAAAACAACGAAACCGCAGGCACCATATAGTCTAAACTTCCGAAAGGCTTAACTGCGTCGGTAATGTCTTTACCCGTATTGCTCTGGTGGTCCAAGGCGTATTTATTCACGCTTCGGTCAAGGAGTAAACTTCCGCCAAAAAGAACGGCAAATCCAAGAACGTAATATTTCTTCTTGACTAAAAAAGAAGGGTAGGATTCGACGTCGCTCAAAGATTTTTTGCATGAGTTATAAAGCATCTTGCCAGGGGAAGCATTATATCCAAAATCGTTACCGTTCGAGATATTCCGATTATTGTTATGCTGATTATGCTGATTATACAAAGGGGCATTAGCGCCGTTTATATTTATTTTATTAATCGCAATTTTGTTAGTTTTTTTGATTTTGTTAGTTTTACTCCTATTGCTATTAAGGTTCATACTTTTTCTGTTATCCGTTGTATAGACGTGGTAGTTTTTAACGTTTTTTTTATTTTTATGGATTATACCGGTACCAGTACCGGTATTGGTATTAATATAATAATTGCTATTGTAATAATGCGCAGAAAATGATGAAGCGGGGGTTGTCGTCGATGACGCCGCCGCATTTTTCGCAAAATATGGATTGAACTGCATAAGTAAAATTGCGGCGACGGCATACAATGCCGGTAATAATATTTTAAACTTGAATATTTTAAAATTAATCGGTCTCATTTTAATATTAGACTTTATTACTATTACTTTATTTATGAAAGAAATTTATAAGAATAAGATTTATATATTTTGTTTATGTAAGTTTATGATATTAATATAATTGAGTATTAAAAAAAAAGCAATTAATTTTTTACCGTTAATTTTTTACTTGATTTTAAAGTTTTAAAGATATAACATATTAAATAAAAAATTAAATATAGGTTAAATATAGGATTAATTATTTTATTTATTACATTATTATAAACATTATTATAATTATTAATTATTAAAAAAATGGTAAAAATGAAAAAGATTTTATTAGGTTTATTGCCGATTTTCCTCTTAGTATTCTTAATATCAATATCAATATCTATCCCGACGCGGAACTCTTATTCCGCTTCCGCCTCAGGTTTGAGTAGTATTATAGGCAGCCTGCCGCAGGCTCCAAGTCTTAATAATATCACGCCGCAAGAAAAAAAACTGATTCTTAAAAGCCTTTCGAAGAGAACCGCCGCAAATAAATACAAATATAAAAACAAATATATAAAGAGTTCGTCTATATTTAAAAAGGTAAAAACTAAACCCGCCATAGCTCCATTTTCAAAAATAGAAATTATGTATAATAGGCTTTACAGGTTTAAAAAACCTTTGAAGCAGTTCGGATACGGTTTTTTTAATAAGAGGAAGAAAATCGCTACGACTCTTATAGGCGCTATAGGCAAAGATTACATAGTAGGCCCCGGAGATACGCTGACTTTATATTTGTCCGGTTCTCCGACGGAAGCTCTCGGCATTCCAAATTCCATTAAACATCTGAAGGTAAACAGGGAAGGTATGATAAACCTGCCTTTTATCGGTTCGGTTTACGTATGGGGCAAAACGCTGGGGATGGTAAAACAGATTATTTCGGCGGATTTGTCGAGCAAGTTTAAAAACGTTACGGTTACCGTTTCTTTAGATAAACTAAGGCAGTTCAGCGTTTATGTTGCCGGTTTCGTCAGAAATCCGGGTCCGGTTATAGTAAACGGAACTTACACGGTTCTGGACGCGCTGTCTATGGCGGGAGGGGTGTCAAGGGAAGGCAGTCTCAGAAATATTATCGTAAGAAAAGACGACGGAAACGGCTTTGAAACGTCTATTCATATAGACCTCTATAATCTTCTTATTAAAGGCGAACCCGTCGATACCTATCTGCAGCAGGGGGAAACGATTTACGTTCCGCCAATCGGCAAAACCGTGGCAATAGGCGGCAGCGTCAAGAGGCCGGGAATATACGAAATAAAAAATAACGAAGACGTTAAACAGGTTCTTAAATATGCCGGCGGCCTTCAGTTCTTTTCCCATAAGATTAACGTAAAAGTAATCAGGCTCGTTAACGGAAAATATATAGCATACAATAATAATATAACTAACGAAAATTTTTTAAACAGTCCTGCTAAAAACGGTGAAGTTCTAGCGGTAGGCACTTTATTTACCGGAATAATAAATCATAAGTTTAAAGTCGCAGGCGCCGTCGAATACCCTGGCGTTTATTCTACCAAGCAGATTCCAGATTTAAAAACGCTTTTTAAATCGGTAGGTATATTAAAGACTACCAATCTCGACTATGCACAGATAGTAAACAGTTACGACGGCAAAATTATAGAGTTTTCCCCAGAGAGGGTCATAAAAGGCAAATTAAACATAAAATTAAAAACCGGAGATAAGATTAATTTTTATCCGGTATGGATATTAAAGCCCGTCGAAATCAGCGGCCAGGGTATTAAAATGCCGAAGTTCGTTGCGTACTATAAAGGGATTACCCTGCTGAAAGCGCTCAAAAGCATTAAATTTCTCGTTAATCCCGGAAGTCTTAAAGCCTTAATATTTGCGAGAAAACATGTTAATTACGGTTATGGTAAAGGAAACTATAAACACGGATATTCATATTACGGGAGAAGCAGAAATCACCGCAGATACGGTCAAAACGGATACGGATATCTAAATTACGGGAGAAGCAGAAATCACCGCAGATACGGTCAAAACGGATACGGATATCTAAATTACGGGAGAAATATCATAAGAAGAAATAATATATCTCAACCCATAAACGTGGTTTACCTGCAAAAAGCCTTGGTCGAAGGGGAAAGAAAATTCGACGTTAAACTAAGGCCGGGCGAAAGCATACTTATACAGAAATTAAAGCCTACGGACTATTCGGCAACGGTTACGGTGCTTGGGCAGGTGAGGCGCCCCGGGGTTTACAGGCTTAAAAAAGGCATGACGCTGTATCAACTTATGGTAGATGCGGGGGGATACACTTCTTCCGCTTATCCGAAAGCTATGGTTTTCATCCGCAAATCCGTCAGGAGGCTCCAAAGAATACAGCTTAATAATACAATTCTGAATTTGCAGTCTTCGCTTTCTCAAAATAGCGCAATATCTGGCATAGGGTCTAACTCTCAGGAACAGCTTATGTATAAAGCCGTCCTGATGCAGCAGACGGATTATTTAAATCATTAAAGAAACTTGCTCTAAGAGGTTTAGGAAGGATTGCATTAAATATACCCGACCGCCTCAGGTATTTAAAATATTCCGACCAGAATATAAAATTAAATGCGGGAGATAAAATTTATATTCCGCCGAAACCGGATTTCGTTCTCGTGATGGGGGCGGTGTTTAACCAGATGGCCATTCCTTATATTCACGGGAAAACAATCGGATGGTATTTAAGGCAGGCCGGAGGATACAGAGACAACGCAAATTCAGGCGAAATTTATTTGATAAAGGCAAACGGCAGAATAGCTTCGAGAAGATTTTACAGTTCTTTCTGGTCATTTATAGGGCTTGGAAACAGTTTTATGCATATGCCCGTAAAACCGGGCGACACTATAGTCGTTCCGGCAGAATTTAAAGCGCCTATTTTGTGGATGCCTTTAATAAAAGACATAACGCAGATAATGTTCCAGTCGATTTCCACCGTAGCGATGGTCAGATATTTATAAAAAACCTTATCATAATAAATTTTATGGATAACGAAAAATCTCAGACGCCGATAAACAATTCAGGTTCGGATAGCGCTATCGCTTCCGGCGTTACCGCCTCTGCTCGGCAGTCTCATCTCGGCAACCCTGCTCAATATCAAGGCCAGCCGCTTAGCCCTAATAACCCCGTGCCGCAGGACGAAGATGAAATCGACCTTATCCAGTTATGGTCGGTAATATGGAACAAGAGAAAACTTATAGGAATGATTTTCGGCGCGGCCGTTATTATTTCGGTAATAGTAAGCTTATTAATGACTAAAATCTATAAGTCTTCGGCCGTAATTATCCCTATTTCTTCGTCTAAAAGTTCGTCGGGCCTGTTGGCTATGGCATCCAGTTTTTTGCCATTTTCGGTCGGCAAAACCGGAGAATCGGGCAAAATAATGGCCGTTTTGCATAGCAGGACTCTCAGGGTTAAGGTTATTAAAAAGTTAAATTTAGTACCTGTTTTTATAAAAAAGAAAAATGCAAAGCATAAGATGCAAATATCCCAATCGATATTAAAATCGATGACGCTAATATCTACAAACAAACAACTCGGCACTATTACAATTTCAGTGCTTTATAAAAACCCTGCTCTTGCCCAAAAAATAGCGTCGGCATATGTAGTTAACCTTAGGCATATCCTTAATAAAAAAGCGTTTACGGTTTCAAAAATGAATATGCTTTTTTTAAAGAAAGAGCTTGCTAAAACAGGAAAAGAAATCAATACAGTTACATCTCAAGTTTATAAAATGCAGAAAAAATACGGATTAATTATTCCGTCTTCAGTTGCAGGAGGCAGCGTAAAAAACATAATAACTTATTATTCTATATTTCAAAGAGGCGGAACGCAGTTCAGCGCATTATTGGTGCGCTTAAAAACATTGCGGGCAAAATATGCCATTTTAGAAAAACTTTACCAGCAGTCGAGATATAACGCCTTAAAAAACAACTTATACGTTCAGGTAATAGACAAGCCCGTAGTTCCTTATATACCTGCCAAACCGAATAAAAAACTGATAGTTGCGGTATCAGCGGTTTCATCCCTGTTTTTTGCCATATTCTTAGTATTCTTTCTTGAATTTATAAAAAACGCAAAAGAAAAAATGAGAAATGCATAAATTTTATAAACATTTATTTCTTCTTTATATTTTTATTACAGTATCGATTTTTCCTTTTAAAGCCTATTCATTATCTAACAAATACATAAAAGTAAAAGTTTACGGGGACGTATTTAAACAGGGCGTATATACTTTAAAAAAAGATTCAAGATTATCCGGCCTGCTCTTTAAAATATGGCCGCTTAAAAAAGGAGCCTATCTTAACGATGCGTTTCTTTATAGAAAAAGTTTGAGAAAAGATAATAGAGTGGAAATAAGAGGCTTAGTAAGGGAAATTTTGCATCTGAAAGGCCTTAATTACAGGCTAAAAGAAATATTTGCTAAAAACCTTATAGGCATTAAAGCTACGGGCAGATTAGTCGTTCATTTAAAAAATCCGATAGAACTGATGAATACCCCTCAAGACGTCCGCCTTAAAAACAACGACGAGCTCATTATACCCAATAAGAGTTTTTTCGACTATGTCTATGTAACGGGCGCAGTAAATCATTACGGAAAATTTAAATTCAAAAAAGGACAGACCCCAAGCTACTATATTAATAAAACCGATGGTTTTGCAACAGATGCGGTGAGCGGATATTATTATCTTATTAAAGCAAACGGTTATATCAAAAAAATACGAACTACGTTTATAGTCTGGAATAAAAAAAAGAACAGATGGGAATTTTCGTTCTTTAAAAGGTCTCAAAAAATAGAACCCGGCGACGTTATTTTTATTCCTATTAATTATGGAAAAATTACGGATAAACTTAATAGACTTTTGCTCGATGTTTATAAAAGAACCGGAATATTGCTAAGTTATTAAAATTTATTTATTACCGCATGAGTAATTTTTTTCATCAGGATTCTTCCATATAAAGACTCTTCTAAGCCAAATTTCCATTTGCCTTTCTGTTTATACATATCAAAAATGGTAGGCGCTTTTCCGTACTTATAATCTATCTCTATCTTCGCGGACTTTGAACCGACTGACTTTACCTTCCACACCGAATACTTAAGCACCGTATCAGGTTTAAACGTCTTGAGAAATCCCGTCCAGTATGCCTTGGCAATATAGCCGCCTTTGGACATGTTTTGATATATTTTTTTTTCGCCGATTTTAACGTTATTTTTCTTAAAAGAATTTTCTATACTTCCGACTATATATTTTTTTGAATTTACGGTTAGCAAACCCCATAATTTATGGTAATTATGTTCTTTTAAGCTCATAAAAAAAGAGAATGCCGGAGTTAAAACTTCCCCGGCATTCTCTTTTGCATACGAGCTATTAGCATTAACTAATAAACCCGCCGAAAATAATAATAAGCAAACAACAAATAAAATTTTTGACATATTTTTTTTATCACGGCGCCGACGATGAACTTGTCGAAGACGATGAACTTGTCGAAGTCGAAGGCGATGACGATGACACCGCCACAGCCGCAGCAACGCCTGCTACTACCGCCGCCGCCGCTATACTTCCTGCAACTATCGTTCCCGTTGCGATTGCTCCTGCCGCCGCTCCAGTCGTAGCTGCGGCTGCTGCTGCCGGCGCTGCTGCTGCCGGCGCTGGCGCCGCCGCCGCCGCCGCTCCTGCCGCCGCAGGCGCCGCGGCATAACTATATACCGGTAAAGCAACAATTCCGACCGCCAGCATAAAGATGAATAAAGCAAACTTTAAACTTTTCATAATTCCTCCTTAAATTAAATTTATTATAAATTTATTTTAGAACTATATATTATAATTAATACTGCATAATTTACTTTTTGTCAAGAAATATTTTTCTTGTTAAAAAATCAGATAAATCCAAATATTGGCCTATATCTTGCGCAACGTCCCTATCCCAAGGGCTTGCGGAGTAATTGAAATTAGTTTTCGATTCCATTCCGGTAAATATCCTCAAAGGTATGGACACTGAAATGCCTAAGTCATGGTAACCTCTATTAAAACCGTCGGTAAACATATTAGTGTTTGTAAAACTGTACCATCCGGTAAACTCGATGCCGTTTGGCAGAAATTTCGATAAGAAAAATTCCGAGCCGTAATCACCGGCAAGAAAACGACCGCTCTTAATTTTTAACGAGATATCCTGCCGTTTAAAATTAAAAACACTCGTTAGAAAAAACGTGTCGTAATGGTTTAACGGCGTTTCGTCCGGAACGCTGCCAAAACCTAAAGGATTGCCGACCGACCTCTTTTTTACTATGCTTCCCCCCAGTCCCAATATCACGTCGCCTTTGTCGAAGACTTTATCGATTTGAGCGTTTACCCCTCCATATTCGTATTCGAGAAGTCCAGCGGCAACTTTTCCGTATATTTCATGCGAAAAATAATGCGTCTGTTGAAACATTAAATTATTTAAATCAAGCCGTCTTTCCATATAATAAGGCATATCGCTTCTTACCGGAATAGATAACGGCCCCGTAATCGTCTTAACATTGTTAAGCGCATATGCTCCCACGCCTGCAATTATAGAACCCCCCGTCCACGGATGAACTATGCCGTATGCCACGCCGCCCAGCATATACTGAAAACGTCCGAAAAGGTCGTTTTCCGACATCGCGAAAGAAGGGCTGATTTTATAACTTATGATTTTATTATCCCTTGTTTCAACCGGCAAAAGACGAAGACGGTTTTCGGTCCTTATTTTAACGAAATCCGCAATTTCGTTGCTGCCTTTAATCGAAGAGGAAAGTGCGTGTATAAGCCTTAAATTTCCGGACGCTTCCAGAATAGGAAGATTATCGTCTTCTATTACGACATCCGCCTTATTGATTTTATCTTTATTGATCTGAGCAAGGGTTTTTAAAGCCATTAGCGCCGCAGTCCTGTCGGAGAAGAAATTGTTGTTTTCCATCTGCAGGTACATGCTTTTCCTGCGTACTATAATTCCTATATTGCTGAAGCCGTAAAATTCCATAGCATGCCTGACTTTCTCGTCGAACGTTTCATCCGGCCTATAATAAAAGTTAGAATAAGACCTTTCGAATACGTTTATCAAAGGTTTATAAATATCGAAAGGCATCGATATATTTAAAGAAGCCGTATTTCCCCTCTGATAGCTCGCTATCAGTTCTAACCATTTCCACGGCTTGTATATAACGCCGAAGTCGTATTTGGAAGGCACGGGTTTGTTATTGTTAAAAAAATTCTGGTCGGCGGGGTCTTGCGGCTGGTTCTGGTATTCCGTTGGGTCGTAGGCAACTTCTAAACCGAATTTTTTCGAAGGCATAAACTGTATGCCCCAGAACGGCATCGCCTGCCTCAGCCAGCTTCGCGGATGAGTAAATATTTCCGCCCCGAATCCTTTGTTATCGGGCGGCAGAGGCTGCGTTCCGAACCTTCCGTTGCCTAATCCTACAGTAAAATCGAATGGATATATTTCTTTGCTTGCCGCTATATACTGCGAAGCGTAAAGCCTGTTGCCTATCGGGTCGTTTATTCCGATTGCTAAAGAAGGCAAGTATTTGCTTTCCTTAAGAAACATATATTTAAAATCGAACAGTTTGTCTTTATAATAGCCGTATTCGTTGAGAGGCACTCCCGGCAGTCCGTCCACGCCCATAATTTCCGTTTGCAAGGCCGTAATTTCTAAGTTAGGCAGGAGTCCGTAAGTCAAATAAAATTTCCTGTAAGGGTCTTCCATGCTGAATCCTATTCTAAGCTGATTGTTTGGCACCGTGTAAGCGTTCGGTATAGCAAGGATGCCGGTAAAACCCGAATTTGTCGGAAGAATGAACCTTTTGCCGTGAGTTTGTCCGTAACAATTTTGGGAAATAACTATAAAAAGTAAAGAAAATACGATAATAAAAATTTTCATAGAAATATATAATCATAAAATTTTTATTATTTCAATAAAAATTCGCCGAAATATTTTTGTTATTTTTATTAACCCAAAATTGTGGTAAAAATTTTATGTTAAAAATTTTATTGACAAAGAAGGAATGATTATATATATTTAGGTTACAGTATTTTATATATCATAATATCGGGGGAGGGTTAACCCTTGCAGAAAGCTCTAATAACAGGCATCACAGGTCAGGACGGTTCGTATCTTGCGGAGTACCTTTTATCCAAAGGCTACGAAGTCCACGGAATAATAAGAAGGGCTTCTGCCTTCAACACCCATAGGATAGACCACCTCTACGTTGACCCGCACGATAAAAACGCGCGCCTCTTTCTGCATTACGGCGATATATCGGATTCGTCCCGTCTTGCCAATCTTCTTTACGGCATTAATCCTGACGAGATATACCACTTAGCCGCCCAGAGCCACGTGCGCGTCGCTTTCGACATACCGGAATATACGGCCGACGTTACAGGACTCGGAACCGTGCGCCTTCTCGAAGCGGTAAGGACTACCGGCGTTAAGTCTAAAATTTATAACGCCGCTACTTCGGAACTCTTCGGCTCCACTCCTCCGCCCCAGAACGAGACTTCACCGTTTTATCCCAGAAGCCCCTATGCCGCAGCCAAGCTTTACTCCTACTGGATAACCGTTAATTACAGGGAAGCATATAACCTCTTTGCCTGTAACGGAATACTCTTTAATCACGAAAGCCCCCGCAGGGGAGAGACCTTCGTAACGAGAAAAATAACCATGGCTTTAGCCAATATACTGACCGGAAACCAGAAAAAGATATACCTTGGCAACTTAAACGCCAAAAGAGACTGGGGATTTGCTCCGGAATACACCGAGATGATGCACCTCATTCTTTCCCAGGACAAGCCTTCGGATTATGCCGTAGGAACCGGCGATAGTCATACCGTCCGGGATTTTGTCAACTCCGTCTTTAATTATGCGGGTATTGAGATTGAATGGCAGGGCGCAGGCATAGACGAAAAAGGAATAATAAAAAGTTTCGACAAGAAATACGATGCCGTTTTAAAAGCCGGCGAAACCGTTATAGAAGTTGACCCGAAGTATTTTCGTCCTACCGAGGTCGAGTTCTTGCAGGCAGATATTTCTAAAGCTATTAAAGAACTTAACTGGTCTCCGAAGGTAACATTTACGGAACTTGTAAAGATTATGGTTGACTACGATATGAAGCTTAAAAGTATTGCTCCCAAAGGCGAAGGCATAGAAGTCTCACGCCTTAAAGGCTTTAATTATACTAACCACGACTATTCTTTCCACGAGAAGCTGAGGGAAGGATGCTGATGGATAGAAATTTCAAAGTATATTTAGCGGGACATACCGGTTTAGTCGGTTCTTCTATCCTCAGGAAGCTTACTCGGGACGGTTTTGATAATCTTACATATAAAAGAAGCAAGGAACTCGACTTAAGAAGGCAGAAGGAAACCGAAGACTTCTTTTTTTCCGAAAAACCGGACTACGTCTTTCTATCCGCCGCCAAAGCAGGAGGCATACTAGCGAACAGCACTTACTCCGCCGAGTTTATCTACAACAACTTATCCATCGCCTTAAACGTAATTCACTCTTCTTATAAGTCCGGAGTTAAAAAACTCTTAAATTTAGGCTCTTCCTGCATATACCCCAAGCTTGCCCCCCAGCCTATGAAGGAAGAATACCTTTTATCCGGCAGCCTCGAACCTACCAACGAGGCATACTCGGTCGCCAAGATATCGGCCATTAAACTTTGCAGGTATTACAACGAGCAGTACGGAACTAATTTTATCTCCGTTATGCCCACAAACCTTTACGGACCCAACGACAACTTTAACCTCGAAACCGCCCACGTCATACCGGCGCTTTTAAGGAAGTTTCATCTCGGAAAACTTCTTCAAAAAAAAGATTTCGACCTTATAATAAATGATATTAAAACCCGCCCTTTAGGTTTTAACTTAGATAACGAAATAAATCTTGAAGACGAAAAATCCATTGAACATATTTTAAATAAAGCAGGTATATTTAATGACCATATCCTTCTTTGGGGAACGGGAGAGGTTTACAGGGAGTTTCTTTACGTCGACGACCTATCGGACGCCTGTTTGTTTCTTATGAACAACTACGATTATAAAGACATAGGGGAGCTTATCAATATAGGAACCGGCGAAGATATTAAACTTAAAGACTTAGCGGTTATGATTAAAGATGTAACCGGATACGAAGGCGGCATAAAGCACGACACCTCTAAACCCGACGGCACGCCGAGAAAGCTCTTGGACGTCGGCAGATTAAAGGCTCTGGGGTGGGAGGCGAAAATCCCGTTAAACGAAGGAATAAGGAAGTCATATGACTGGTATAAATCAAATTAATACTAAATCCGCAGACATAGTTTGGCAGAAGACGGATATAGGGAAAGCCGAAAGATGCATAGTAAAAAATCATAAACCGTGCGTCATATGGTTTACAGGCCTTAACTGTTCCGGCAAATCTACCATTGCTAACGCATTGGAGCTCTGGTTAAATAAACTTAACTATCATACGTATCTTTTAGACGGAGATAATATCAGGCACGGTTTAAACAAAGACTTGGGATTTAGTCCCGAAGACAGAGCCGAGAATATGAGAAGGGTCGGAGAAGTCGCAAAACTGTTCG
The DNA here is from genome assembly GCA_027318865.1 of bacterium. Lineage (GTDB taxonomy): Bacteria > SZUA-79 > SZUA-79 > Acidulodesulfobacterales > Acidulodesulfobacteraceae > Acidulodesulfobacterium_A. Next base: position 12,784 of record DAHVOJ010000020.1, read on the forward strand.
TAGATGCCGGCATCATAACCTTATGCGCTTTTATTTCGCCGTTCAAAGACACCAGAAAAGCGATCAGGAATTTATTTGAAAAAGAAGAATTTATCGAGGTTTACGTCGATACACCTTTAGAAGTCTGCAAGCAAAGAGACGTTAAGGGGCATTATAAAAAAGCACTTCTTGGAGAAATCAAAGGATTTACCGGAATAGATTCGCCTTACGAGCCGCCTGAAAATTCGGAAATTGTGATTAAAACGGCGGAATGCCGCATAGACAAAGCCGTCGACAAAATATTGACTTATTTAAAAGAAAGAGAAGTTATTAACAACTTTACGTTATAAATAATTATAGATTATAAAATAAAATTGCATAAAAAATATCAAAACATTGCGAGTTTGAGTTATTGTAATTTAGCAATTAATATTAATGCTTAATAAAATTAAATCTTTAATCGGTCATCAAGGGTTTAGGAAGTATTTTTTTAATACAGGTTGGTTGATGGCAGATAAGATAGTCAGTATTTTTTTTGGTTTATTTATAGGTATATGGGTAGCAAGATATTTAGGTCCCGGTAAATATGGATTATTAAATTTTGCAATTAGTTTTGTGAGTCTTTTTAGCGCTGTTGGAACTCTTGGACTTGACCAGATAATAATCAGAAATATCATAAGAGAGCCGGAAAGCAGAGATAACATTCTTGGCACATCTTTTTTTTTAAGGTTATTTAGCTCTGTTTTATTATTAATATTTGTGTTTGCCGTTTTGGAAATTATCCACGCATCGGTTTATGATGAAGTTATAGTAATGATAATAGCCTTTGGTCAGATTTTTACTAATTTTAATATAATAGATTATTATTTTCAGTCTCAAGTAAAAGCAAAATTTTCCGGCATTTCAAATGTTTTAGGTCGTCTTTTTTCATATGCGGCAAGGGTGATTTTTATTGTATTAGGTATGTCTGTCATATGGTTTGCCGTAGCCGTAGTTATCGAACAGCTTATTAAAGGAATATTTCTATTATATTTTTATTTAAAAAATAAGCTAAGCGTTTTGACTTGGAAGTATTCAAAACAAACAGCTAAAAACTTGTTGAAAGACAGTTGGTCGCTTATAGCATCAGGAATAGCAATAACAATATATATGGGAATTGACCAGGTTATGATAAAAGAAATGTTGAATAATAAAGCAGTAGGAGAATATGCCGTTGCGGTTAAGTTAAGCACATTTTGGTATTTTATACCAATGGTTATAAGCAGTTCAATATTTCCAGCAATAGTTAATGCTAAAAAGCAAAATTCAAAATTATACTTTCAGAGGATTCAGAAAGTTTATGATTTATTCTTTTTACTGTCAGTATCTATTGCCTTGGCGACAACGTTTTTGAGCGGCTGGATTGTAAATTTTCTTTACGGCAGCGAGTATGTTCAAGCAGCACAGGTTTTGCAAGTGTATATATGGGCAGGGATTATAGTTTTTCACGGAACAATAAGAGGAAATTTTTTAATTACCGAAAATATGCAGAAAGTGGGATTGCAGTTTAGAATTTTAGGGGCCATCTTGAATATATTGTTAAATATTTTTTTTATTAAATATTATGGCATAATTGGTGCAGCTTATGCAACTATAATTTCTTATGTATTACCAATATATCTATTGGCCCCTTTTTACAGCGTTCTTCGTAAAGAATTGACATTTACTTGGAATGCATACTTATTTAAATGGTTATGGAGCGGCAAACAAAAATGATTGTTAATATATGTTCTTCCGGCTCATCAGGTTCGACATTGTTAGCGCATATACTTAATAGACATCCTAATGTATTTTGCGGCGAAGAATTAGGGTTATTTTCTAAAAATATTCTTTTTGAAAACTTTAATCTTATTAAAAAACGGAAATATTTAATAGAAAGATTTGGAATTTCAAGTACGCCTTATTTCAAAGACAGAAGTATCTTTAGGAATTTAGAATCATTTAGCTTAGACAGACAAAACATTTGGAAAATATTAGAATCTTCAAAACAATTGAATGATTTTGTATATTCATTAAAAAATATAATTCTTGGAAAGCAAAACAAAGAAAAAATAATTTGGGCAGAAAAGACGCCGGAAAATATTTATTTGATAAAATATTTTTTAGAATATTTCCCTATGGAAAAAATAATACATATAATAAGAGATCCGAGAGATGTAATAATATCTTTAATGGGACGAGGCATATCTTTTTTAGATGCTGCAGAAACATGGTTATCGTCGGTGGCTTCTATACAGCCTTTTGTAAATCACCCAAATGTTTTAGAAATAAAATATGAAGAACTGGTTTGCTCTCCTGTTAAAATAATTAAATCGGTTTGTTTTTTTTTAGGAATACAGTTTTATGACGAAATTCTGAATCCCAATGAAGAAGAACAAAAAAAAGGGGACTATTTTGCTTCTTGGAAAAATATTCCAGGTTCAAAAATATCGACGAACTCGATTGGTAGATATAAAAAATCAAATATAAAATTTAATAATATTATCAAAATGAGAATTTCTGATGATTTTGCATTGCTTCAGGGCATTGAAAGATATACAATTTTTGAATTAATGGAAAAATATAATTATAATATTGAAGGGTTTGGCGATCATAATTGTAATAACTATATTGAATATAAACAAAATAATTATATCCATAACAACAAATTTAAATATAATATTAAAAATTTAATTGGGAAAATTTTGCTAAATGAAAAAACAATTATTTCAAAGGTTGAAATATGCGCTTAATAAATAGTGTTTTATTAAAAAAAATTAATAATTATGTGCGGAATAGTCGGGATATATAATTCAAAAGGCAATAAAGTCAACAGGAAATCTCTGGAAGTTATGAATAATTCGCTATATCATAGAGGCCCTGATGACGGTAGGTTGCTTGTTGACGATAATGTAGGGTTTGGGCACAGAAGGCTTGCCATTATAGACTTAGAACATGCAGCCCAGCCTATGACTTTTGAGAAAAGCGGTCTGTGGATTATATATAACGGTGAGGTTTATAATTATATAGAAATTAAAGAAGAATTAAAAAAACTCGGCTATCGGTTTAAAACTAATTCTGACACGGAGGTGGTCCTTTGTTCTTATATCCACTGGGGGGAAGACTGTTTTAATAAGTTTAACGGAATGTGGGCTATAGCGATATATGATAGCAATAATAAATCCATAATATTAAACCGAGACAGATTCGGGATAAAACCCTTATATTTTTATTATGATTCCGATATATTTATGTTTGCATCGGAACTAAAAGCATTTTTGGCATATCCAGATAAAGAAATAGAAATTTATAATGAAGGTTTGGAAATTGCATTAAGGGACCCGTTTGATTTAGAGGCAAGCGGCAAAACTATATTAAAAAATATTCATAATCTTCTTCCAGCCCATACTTTGAAATTTGACGGAAAGTCGGTAAAAATTAGTCAGTGGTGGGATACTGCAGATAATATCGTAAGTTTAAAATTATCAAAAAAAGAAAAAAAAGAAAAATTTTTAGGTTTGCTTGAAGATTCATGCAGACTGAGGCTTCGGGCGGACGTTCCCATAGCTACCTCTTTGAGCGGAGGGCTTGATTCCAGTTCTATAGTTGCAATATTATCTAAAATCAGCGGAACAAGCTATACTGCTTATACGCATACTTTTTCGGGTACGTTTTTAGATGAAAGTATATATAGCGAGATAGTTTCAAAAACTACAAATACTCCTCTTAAAAAGATTGAAATCACGGAAAAAGACCTGTTAAACACAATGGACGACATTTTATTTAAGTTTGAATCCATATATGGGGGTTCTCCCGATTCGGCATATAGAGTATATAAGGCTCAGCACGACGACGGTATAAAAGTTACCTTGGACGGTCACGGGGCAGATGAAATGTTGGCTGGATATAACTGGTATATCACTGAAGCTTTAAAAGATATTAAAATTTGGAATTTTAGGAAATATGTTAAAATGTTAAAATTATATAGGGAATTAACATTAAATCCAAAAGCAAAAGGCAATATTCTTAAAGAAATTATAAAAACTACTTTTTTATATAACTTTTTAAAAGAAAGATATAAAAAATTTAAAAATAAAGAATACGATAGTAATACAAATTTACCCAAAAAATGGACGCATTTACAAAAGAAATTATACAAAGATTTTCATTATACCGTATTACCAAGAATACTTAAAAATTTTGATTTAGTGTCAATGGCAAATTCTGTAGAAGTAAGGATGCCTTTTATGGATTATAGAATAGTAAATTTCGTTTTTTCATTGGATAATGATGACAAAATAGACGGAAATTATACCAAGTCTATTTTAAGATATGCGATGGAAGGGATTTTGGATGACAGGGTTAGGCTTAGAAAAGACAAAATTGGCTTTAATTCTCCTCTAATAGAATGGCTGCAGAAAGACCTTAAGCCTTGGGTAGAAGATATTTTAAATAGCGGGATTTACTGTCATGAATTAATAGATAAGAGTGTTTTATCCGATTTTTATTACAAAAAAATATTGAAAAATAATTTTAACTGGGGAGATGCTTTAGAATTTTGGAAAAAAATTAGCGCCTTAAAAATTATAAAATTATTTATGGATTATCAAGAAAGGAGGAAGGAAAATGCTTAAATTTGCTTTAGTAGGCTGCGGAAGAATAGCAAAAAGACATTCCGAGCTTTTAGGTCTTAATCAGATAAAGAATGCAAGATTAGTTTCTGTTTGCGATATTGTCGTAGATAAAGCAAAAAAAATAGGGGAACAATTTAAAATACCATATTATACAGATATGGACGAAATGATGCAAAAGGAAAAAATAGATGTAGTATCGGTTTTAACGGAAAGCGGAAACCATGCGTCTCATGTTATTAATCTGGCTAAATACGGCAAGCATATTTTGGTAGAAAAGCCTATGGCTTTAACTATCGACAGCGCCGATGATATGATTATGGCTTGCGCAAAAAACAATTGTCTGCTGTTTGTGGTAAATCAAAACAGATTTAATTTGCCGATTATAAAACTAAAAGAGGCTTTAGATGCCGGAAGATTTGGAAAATTGTTTCTTGGAACCGTAAGAGTGAGATGGACGCGCAGGCAGGAATATTATAATCAGGCCAACTGGAGAGGAACTTGGGCAATGGATGGAGGCGTCCTTACAAATCAAGCCGTCCATTATATAGATTTGTTGGAATGGATGATGGGCAGGGTTGATTCGGTATTTGCAAAGGGCATACATGCGTTAGCAGATATAGAAGCCGAGGACGCCGCTGCTGTAATATTAAAGTTTAGAAACGGCGGATTAGGCATAATAGAAGCGACTACAGCTACAAGGCCAAAAGATTTGGAAGGCTCTATATCTATTTTAGGAGAAAAAGGGTCAGTTGAAGTTGGAGGTTTCGCCGTGAATAAAATCGTTCACTGGAATTTTGAGGAAGCTAACGATACAGATAACGAAGTTATGGAAAAATATTCCGTAAATCCTCCAAATGTTTATGGTTTTGGACATCAGGCTTATTATGAACATGTTGTTGACTGCATTTTGAATAATAAAAGTTTATTGGTAGATGGATTGGAGGGCAGAAAAAATGTCGAACTTCTTAGCGCTATTTATGAATCTATGGAAATAAGAAAAGAAGTTTTTTTGAGATTCAAACCCGAAAAATGCAAACTGGGGAGTAGGTTATGAAGGTTGTCAGTTACACAAATAGCATGAAATATATGTGGGATAATTTTATTGAAAAAGAATCCAGAAACGGTTTTATTTTTCATAAAATGCATTTTTTAGAATATCATAAAAACAGGTTCCATGATTATTCTTTGTTATTCTTTGATGAAAATGAAAAAATTATTGCGCTTTTTCCGGCAGCTTTAAAGAATAACAATATTATTTCTCACCCGGGCAGTTCATATGGCGGCATAGTATTAAAGAAGTATATTAAACTATCCGAGATATTTGAGATTGTGGAATTGATGAAAGATTTTTACAATAATAATTTAGGGAATATAAATATTGAAATAATTTTAAGCGAGCATTTTAATCTTGAATACGGCGCTGAAGATGTAGCATTCGTTTTATGGCAGTCAGGGTTTAATCTATCCACAAAAGAAATCAGTACCGTTATAGACATAAATAAGTTTAGGTTGAGACTTGGCTTGAGGAAGACTACAAAACAGTATTTATGTTCAAAAAGCTATCTTAGATTAGGAATAACTTATGAAAAAGCTGTTGAAAAATCGGATATATTAGAATGTTATAAATTAGTTGAGCAGAATTTAGCAATTAAATATAAAAAAAAACCGACCCATACAATCGATGAATTTTTTGAGCTTATAGAAAGATTTCCATCGGATATAGATGTTTTTGCCGCCAAAAGAGGTAAGGAAGTTATTGCTACTTATATAATGTTCAGGTTAAACGACTTCATAGTCCATACATTTTATATAGCAAAAAGTATAGAAAAAGAAAATGTTGTTGATATCGGATTAGTCGATTTTATGGTGAACTTTTATTTCGATAAAGGATTTATTTTTTTGAATTTTGGAATCTCAAGCAGAGATAAAGTCATAAAATGGGGAATACATAATTATAAAGAACAATTCAGCAAATTATTTGTTACTAGGGATAAATGGGTTTTAAATACAGGAGACTAGATTGTATAAATGGATAATGTAATTGAAAAAGTTGCTAAAGAATATTTAGTGAACAATGATTATGATATAGTAAATACTAATTTTGCATTTAATATTTTTAAAGATTATATAAAAGATAAAACAGTATTGGAAATTGGTTCGGCTGACGGCGTAATGACGGAAAAAATTGTTAATATTGCTAAGATATTGGATGTTGTTGAACCAAGTAAGATTTATTGCAATATTATCAAAAATATTAAAGGAGTTAATTTTATTTTTAACGATTTTCTTGAAAACATCCAATTTAAAAGTACATACGAAGTTGTTTTGATTGCCAGTTTATTGCATTTTTTCGAACATCCGGAAAACTTCTTGCTTGAAATAAAAAAAATAATAAATCATGAATCCATTGTTTTAGCTACGGTTCCAAATGTGACGTCACTGCATAGACAGATGGGGGTTGAAATGGGTTTATTAAACAGCGTATATGACGAAACTGAAAGAAATAAAAAATTTCAACAATTTGGAAGATTTAATTTAAACTCTTTTAAGGAATTATTTGAAGACTGCGGTTATGAAGTATTAGAATCTTACGGATATATGTTAAAACCATTTTCTTCCGATATTATGTTTAAATTAGATTTATCAGAAGAACAATTAAACGCTTTATTTAATTTAGGAAAAAAATATCAAGAAATCAGCAGTCAATTATTTGTGAGGGCTAAAATTAAATTATGATTAAATTTTTGGATTTAACAAAACAGTATAAGTCGATACAAAACGAAATCGATGAGGCTATAAAGGCAGTATTAGCAGAGTCAGCTTTCATAGGCGGAAAATATGTCAAACAATTTGAGGAAGAGTTTTCGGCTTACCAAGAAGCTAAGTATTGCGTAGGAGTGGGAAACGGCACCGATGCGCTTGAAATTGCTATAGAGGCTCTTGAATTGCCGAAAGAATCCGAGATTATAGTGCCTGCGAATTCATTTATAGCAAGCTCTGAAGCAGTTACAAGAGCGGGGCATAAGGTTATTTTTTGCGATTGCGACCTTCGCAATTACACAATTTCAATAGATAGCTTAAAAAGCAAAATATCTAAAAAAACAAGAGCCGTGGTCTGCGTTCATCTTTACGGTCATCCGTGCGATATGGATAAATTAATTGCAATTGCAGAAGAATATAACTTAAAAATTATAGAAGATTGCGCTCAGGCTCACGGAGCAGAATACAAAGGAAGAAGAGTTGGCGCAATAGGCGATATAGGGACGTTTAGTTTTTATCCGGGAAAGAATCTCGGCGCTTACGGAGATGCCGGTGCTATAGTAACTAACGATGATTTGTTAGCTAAAAAATGCAGAATGATAGCGAACCACGGGAGAATAGAAAAGTATAACCATGAATTTGAAGGACGCAACAGCAGGCTTGACGGTCTTCAAGCCGCCGTGCTATCAGTAAAGTTAAAGCATCTTGACGAGTGGAATAATAAAAGAATTGCAATTGCCGATTTTTATATTAAAAATATAAGTAATGTACCTGAAATTATCTTGCCAAAAAAAGAAGAGTGGGCAAAGAACGTTTATCATATTTTTGCCATTAGGGCAAAAAGAAGAGACGAATTAAAAAAGTTTTTGGAAGGACTAGGCATACAGCTTGGGATACATTATCCAATAAGCCTCCCGAAATTAAAGGCGTATGCATACTTAGGACAGACTAACGATGATTTTATTGCTAATACTTTTAGTTCGGAGTTATTGAGTTTGCCGATTGGCGACCATTTGAGCGAAAATGATTTAGATTTCGTAGTCAAAGCGGTAAAGGAGTTTCATAAGTGAATATACTTGTTCTGACAAAGCTTAAACTGCATCTTATTAAAGGGGTAAAAGTAAGCGATTTAAAAGAATACATGGAAAATGACTATTTTTTTTCGGGCTTTGCGGATGGTTTTAGAAAATCTGGAAATGAAGTGTTTATTATTCCAGACGAGTCATTCTTTTTTAATTATAAATTCGGACTTAAACATAGAATTCTTTATAGATATTTTAGAGGAATAATAAATCGTTTAAATATGGGCAAATTAGATAATTTTTTATTCAGCAAAAAAATTGCTAAATATATAAACAAAAATAAAATTGATTTTATATTTACAGAATTGAACGATTTTATAATACCCGATGTTATTAAAAAATATGCGGATAGAAAAGTTCTTATTTCGGAGTGGTTTGGAGTTTTTCCCGAAATGGTAGATAAAAAACGGCTTAATATATTATCTCAATACGATTTTGTTTGGACGCCAGGAGATATTAATGAAGAATTTAGAAAGAATAATATTTCTACCAAAAATATTTACGTAATAAATTCTGCGTATAATGAGAAATTTTTATATAATGCGCCAAATGAAAAATTTATACATGACGTGGTTTTTATAGGCGGTATAAAAAAAGGTCACTCTGAACGTATTGAAATTTTAGAAAATATTGCTCAAAATTTTGATAATTTTGCTTTTTATGGTTATGGAGAAGAACATATACCCGATAATTATAAACTAAAAAAACATTTTAAAGGATGGGCGTCAAATAAAGAAGCAAAATACATCTATTCAAATGCCAAGATTGCTGTAAACTTACTTTTAGATAATTATGAAAGGGTAAAAAGCGGCGTAAACGCGAGGACATTCGAAATTCCGGCATGCAGAGGCGCTTTACAAATAGCCCAGCATAATAAAAATATATTTGATTTTTTTGAAGAAGATAAAGAAATTGTAATATTCAAAACAATTGAAGAGCTTATTGGAAAAATTAAATATTATTTAGACAACGACAATAAAAGAGTAGAAATAGTTAAGAAGGCTTATGAAAAAAATTTAAACAACACTTACTTTCATAGGGCAAGAAATATAATTAAATCTATAAGCAATAAAAATTATGAAAAATAATTATAAAATACTTTAAAAATAAAAGTGCATATGCTAAAGCTAATAAAAGAAGCATCAAAGCCGGTTATAAAATATGTTCAAAATAAAAACTTAAGAGAATTTTATAGATTATATGATAAATATAATAGTTATGAAAGATTTGTTAAGAAAAAAAATGTAAAATTTTTAAGATATATTTTTGATGTAGCCGACTTGCGCAGTTTTATTTATCAATTCAACGATATTTTTGTTGATGAACTCTATCAATTTACATCAATAAAAAAAGATCCATTAATAATTGATTGCGGTTCAAATATTGGGACCAGTTGTGCATATTTTAAAAAAATGCATCCATATTCCAAAATTATATGCTTCGAGGCTGATCCGGAAATTTCAGAAATATTAATAAAAAATCTAAATAGAAATAAAATTGATTCAGGTATTTCAATAATTAATAAAGCTGTCTGGATAAATGAAAACAGCATTGTTTTTTATCCTGATGGCGCTGACGGCGGCTCTCTTATGCATTATAATAGTAATAATAAAAAGGAAAGTATTAAGGTAGAGTCTGTAAGATTAAGGGACTTTTTAGCAATAGAGAAGGAAATAGATATGCTCAAAATGGATATAGAAGGGGCAGAGTTAGAAGTTTTGATGGATTGCAAGGATGAATTGCATAAAGTTAAAAATATTTTCATAGAATTCCATTCATTGCCCGATAAATCTCTTGGGTTGTCAAGTATTTTGAAGTTATTGGAAGATTCCGGCATTGAGTATTTTTTAATTCCGGTTAATAATCTCCAAAGCTTTTTTACAAGCTATGAAAATGGATTCGAATTTAATGCACAAATAAACATTATTGGAAAACGAAAGCAATAATTTTTTATCATGAAATTACTTAATATTGCATGTGGTCAGAGATATCATAAAGATTGGATTAATATCGACTTCCATAGCGATTCACGTTTTGTTAAAAAGATGAATATTTTATCGGGTCTGCCGTTTGAATCCAACTCCATGGATGCGGTTTACTGCGGACATTTTTTAGAACATATAGACGTGGAGGAATGTAAAATAGTATTAAGCGAAATTTATAGGGTGCTCAAGCCAGCTGGAGTTATAAGGATTGTTGTTCCTGATTTAGAAAATATCTGCAGAGAATATTTAAAAATTTTAGAACTTGCTGTAGTAAACAAAGATTATTTAAAAAAACACGAGTGGATAACAACTGAGCTTCTTGACCAAATGGTAAGAAATGTGGAAGGCGGTAAGATGAAAGAAATATTTAATAAAGTTTCGATTCAACAAGATGTGGAATTAGGAGGGTATATAAAAGAAAGGACCGGCGACGAACTTTTGGCTGAAGGATATAAACGTTTAAATAAAAAAAATCGGAAAATCACGATTCATAAAATAATAAACAAGATGCCTTATATTTATTTAAAAATTATAAAATTTTTTATTCCAAAAAATTTAAAAACATTTGTTTTTAACGATACTTCAATTGGAGAGAAACATCGCTGGATGTACGATAGGCTATCCTTAAAGTTGCTTTTAGAGTATAGCAAGTTTAATGGTATATCTGCTGAGAAATATAATTCAAGTAAAATTAAAAATTTTAATGAATATAAATTAGACATAAATGAGGACGGCACCCCCTATAAAGGAATAAGTTCATTGTATATGGAAGCAATTAAATGAAAATCCTATTAGTTAATACTTTTGATATTTTCAAGCGGGGCCGCAAATGCAACCTATAGGCTGCATAATGCATTATTAGAGGCCGGAATTGATAGCCGAATGATAGTGCAATCAAAAAAAAGCGACGATTATACCGTTATAGGACATAATTCTAAAATTGAAAAGTTTATAAATATACTAAGGCCTGAGTTAGATTGGCTTCCTGTAAAATTTTACAAACATAGAACGGCAACTTTATGGAGATTTAGTCCTTCATATTTACCTTTTAGCAATATAATAAAGAAAATTAATGAGATAAATCCGGATATAGTTCATTTAAATTGGGTAGAAGGAGATTTGTTAGAATAGAAGATTTGGCTAAAATAAATAAACCGATAATATGGACATTGCATGATATGTGGGTATTTACCGGAGGATGCCATTATGACGAAGGTTGCGGCGCATATTTGGATAAATGCGGAAAATGCATATTATTGGGAAGTTACAATAATATTGATTTAAGCAGAAAAATTTTCGATAGAAAACAACAAGTTTAATTATAAATGAAATGGACGTTATAAATATGAAACATACGCTTCAAATAGAGAGAAACAAAGAAGCCGATGAATATACTTATGAAGAATATTATTCCTGTTCCATGAAGCCTTTTATTCAACTGGCTATAAATAAGCTATTTAGAATGATTAAATCATACTTTGTAAAATTTGCGGAGAAACGGCTCAAGAACAATTTAAAGCAAAAATTTTAAAAAAATATAATATCTCATATTTTTATTGCAATAATCGCGGCTTTTTACAGACAGAAGAACTGTATTGGATACAAGAGGCTTACAAAAATCCTATTAACAAATCCGATACAGGTTATCCTTTTGGAGGCGAAAAAGAAATAGGACTAAGAGAATTTGAGATAATAAAGGGTTTAGGAGTTAAAACAGTTACTACTTCAAAGCATGGCACTATTTATAAAGAGCACGTAAATCATTTAGAATGTTTGTCTAAAATCATGTTAACAGAAAATTTTTATTTAAAGAATATGAGCAATGTAAGATGAAAAAGAGTTATATGAGAGTTTTGATAGTTAATACATCAGATATAGATGGTGGAGCAGCAAGAGCGGCTTATAGACTCCATAAGGCATTGCTTAATGAAAGTATAGATAGCAAAATGATAGTGCAATTTAAAAAAAGCGATGACTATACTGTATTAGGGCCGCAAACGAAAATGCAGAAAGCATTATGTAAACTTCGCCCCATTTTAGATAACTTGCCTGTTAAACTATATAAAAATCGAACAAAAACTCTTTTTAGCCCCTCTTGGCTTAGATTTAGCGGTATTGCGAGTAAAATAAACGAAATAAATCCCGACATTGTTCATCTTCATTGGATAACAGGTGGCATGATGAGCATAGAAGATATAAATAAAATCAAAGCTCCTGTTATTTGGTCTTTGCATGATAACTGGGCGTTTACAGGTGGATGTCATTATAAATGGGAATGTGACAACTACAAAAATAATTGTGGGTTTTGTCCGAGACTTGGAAGTAATAAAGAAAATGATTTAAGTAGAAAAGTTTGGAATAGAAAAAAAAGAATATTTGATGTTAAAAAAATGACAATAGTAGGTCTTAGTAGATGGATACATAAATGTTCAAAAGATAGTTGTTTGCTTAAATCTCATATAAATATCAATTTACCTAATCTAATTGATGTAAATATTTTTAAACCATTTGATAAACAGAAATCAAGAGAGCTTTGGAATTTATCTAGTAAAAAAAGGCTTATTTTATTCGGTGCTATGGGCGCCACAAGCGATATTAGAAAAGGCTTTAAAGAGTTAATAAGAGCACTGGAATTGATTAAAAGCGATGCTATAGAGTTTGTCGTTTTTGGCAGTAGTGAACCTATAAATGCGCCTGATTTTAGATTTAAAGTAAATTATTTAGGACATTTACATGACGACATTAGTCTTGTGACACTCTATAGTGCTGTGGATGTGATGGTAGTGCCAAGTTTGCAAGAAAATTTGTCAAATGTTATTATGGAAAGCTTATCATGTGCCACGCCTGTTGTGGCTTTTAATGTGGGAGGCAATAGCGATATGATAGAACATCTTAAAAGCGGTTATCTTGCTAAAACTTTTGATAGCGAGGATTTGGCAAAAGGTATTGACTGGATAATAAATAATCCAAAATATGAAGAACTTTGTGAACATGCTAGAAGTAAAATAATAAGAGAATTTGATAGTGCAATTGTTACAAAAAAATATATTGCACTTTATCAAGACGTTCTAAAAAGTAAATAAAGGTGCCAGATTTATTTTAATAATTTCATTTTAATTTTAAAAGAACGTTTGGATTGCAAATGAATACAAATAATTTCAGCACTACGATACTGTTTTCACATGATAAGCCTGTGATTGTCAACGGACAGTTCGACAAATTTGAAACTCTGTTGTTTTTGCCGCAAAACCAAGACAGGATAGCTGAAGGCGGATTAAGGAAAAAAGGAAACTTCAAGCATAGTTACAAATATATTGTTAATAATCATTGTTCGAGTGCAAGCCGCAATTCATCATTTGAGGCGTCGGAGGGCGAAAATAAATCAACGGCTGGCATTCTTTATTCAGGCGTAACTGCTACGGCTTATGACAACAACGATTATGCTGAATCTAAAAAAAATAAAATTGATTTGGATTGCAAAACCGTTACCGGTAAATGGTATATATGCGATACGGACGGTAATCCCGTAAAACCTGCTCCTGTGGAAATTCAGGAAAAAATAGAAGGATATATTAAGAGCCTTCAGGATAATATAAATTGCGATGTTGAAAATACCGATAAAAATGAAGATGCTTTGCAAAGGCCTATTACATTTCTTCCGTTAATAACTGTAGTAACGGTTGTTTTTAACGGAGTGAAAACCCTTGAGGAAACTATTAAAAGCGTAATAAATCAAACATATCCCAATGTTGAATATATAATCATAGACGGCGGCAGTATGGATGGGACACTTGATATAATAAAAAAATACGAAGATGCCATTGACTATTGGGTAAGCGAGCCGGATAAGGGGATTTTTTATGCAATGAATAAAGGAATAACGCTTGCTACGGGAGATATAATAGGCATTATAAATTCTGATGACTGGTATGTTGAAGGCGTTTTCTGCGAAATATTTCGCAACCTTAATAATGAACATGAGGATGTAGGTTTATATCATGGAGATATATTTATAATTGACAAAAATGGCAGAAAATCCTATTCCATGAAGCCTCCTAATGTTGATAATATAAAAGATAAATTATTAATTAATCATCCAACTTGTTTTATAAAAAATAGTGCTTATAAAATTTATGGGATTTATAATGATAATTTTAGATCAGCGGCTGATTATGAATTATTCCACAGGTTTTTTGTAAATGGAATTAAATTTAAATATATTCCCAAACAAATAGCTAATTTTAGATTTGGTGGATTTAGTGAAGAAAATTT
>DAHVOJ010000021.1 GCA_027318865.1 bacterium
GTCATTCCTGCGTAAGCAGGAATCCAGATTTACTTAACATTGGAATATATAAATATTTTTCTAAATCGGGATTTGGGCGTCAAATTAATTTTTCGTTAATATATTTTTGTATTAATTAAATATTTATTTATGCGAAAAATAAAATCTGACACCTTTTCCTGCGAATTCCGTCCATCCATTTTGTGACGGGGGCAGAATTGAATTCCGTCCCCGTATTATTTCTCAGTCGAATATCTGGGGTCTAAAGCATTCCTGACGGCTTCTCCCACGAGGTTGAAACTGAGCACGGTCAGTAAAATTGCAATTCCGGGAAATAACGTCAGCCACCATGCCACCATTATATACGTCTTTCCTCTCGAAAGCATTCCTCCCCAGCTTGGCGTAGGCGGCATAATACCGATTCCCAGAAAAGCAAGGGACGCCTGAATAAGAATAGCTGCGGCTATTCCAAGCGTTGCGGACACTAAAATAGGCGCAACCGCGTTAGGCAAAATTTCAAAAAACATAATATAAAAGTCTGAAGCTCCTGCCGCTTTTGCCGCAAGAACATAGTCCTTTTCCCTGTTCTGCATAAATTCCGCCCTGATTATTCTAGCCACGCCCATCCACGAGGTTAAACCAATTATAATCATTATATTTATTATAGACGGTCTTAAAATCGCGCTTATCGCAAGAATTAAAAAAAAAGAAGGAAAAGTAAGCATAATATCTACAAATCTCATTAAAAAACCGTCGATCAGTCCGGCATAATATCCGGCAAATGCACCAACGATAACCCCTATGAACAGAGATATAGAAACCGATATAAAACCGACTTCCACAGAAATTCTTGCGCCGTAAATCAGTCTTGAAAGAACGTCGCGTCCAAGCTGGTCCGTCCCTAAAAGGTGAACCGGACCGGGCGGCTGAAGTATAGCATCGACGTTTATTTTATCTGGATTATACGGCGATATATAAGGCGCAAATACGGCGGCGAATATAATAAGCAGAATAAAGATCAAAGAATATAGCGCAAGCTTATTTTTTTTAAAAGCATTTATAATTTCGTTCATAATTTAAGGAAAATAAAAGGTTTTAATTTTCTTTTTTCATTATCCAATATTATAATATATAATATAGCTTTATAAAAATAAAATAATTTTTTCGGGCTACGTTTATATGGGAATATATATTCTAAAAAGAATTTTTTTTATGATACCTATTCTAATAGGCATCACCTTAATATCTTTTTTCGTTATCCACCTTGCTCCCGGAAATCCGTTGACCGAACAATTAGGCTTAAATCCAAAAGTTTCCGCCGCATCGAGACTGATGCTCGCAAAACTTTACGGTTTAAATAAACCTCTTTTGACGCAATATGCAGGTTGGCTGAAACGAATAGTTACTCTTAATTTCGGGGTTTCTTTTACGGCAAATCACGAACCCGTAATAACGGAAATTAAAAGAACTATAGGTATAACTATTATTATAAACTCGCTTGCCATGCTTTTTATATTTTTATTTTCTATTCCGCTCGGCGTGATGTCCGCCGTAAAACATGATTCGTTTTTCGACAAATTTACAACCGTTTTAGTGTTTATCGGATTCGCGGCTCCGTCTTTCTGGGTCGCGTTATTGCTCATTATATTTTTTGGAATAGATTTGCATATTTTACCGATAGGCGGAATAACTTCTATGGGTTACAATTTTCTTCCATGGTGGGGAAAAATTGCAAATATTGCAAAGCATCTCGCCATGCCGGTATTCGTTGCGGGATTCGGCGGCATTGCGGGTCTTTCGAGATATTTGAAAGGAAATATGCTCGAAGTTTACGGACAGGATTACATTATGACGGCCAGGGCAAAAGGGCTTAAAGAACGTATCGTTATTTACAGGCATGCAATGAAAAATGCCCTGATACCTTTTATAACCATACTCGGCTTAAGCGTTCCCGGCCTTATCGGCGGAAGCGTGATAATAGAAACTATTTTCGATATAAACGGAATGGGAAGACTTTTCTATCAGAGCGTCCTTGCCCGCGATTACCCTACAATTATGGGAATATTAGTAATAGGCGCCGTCCTTACGCTTATCGGAAATCTTTTAGCCGACATTGCCTATGCCTTGGTCGATCCGAGGCTGAGGAAATAAATCAGCTGTTGTTTGCATTTTCTTTCCCTTTATTTAAATCCTTTCCGATAAACATATATACGGTAGGAACTATAAATATCGTCAGGAATGTGCCTATTCCAAGTCCTGCGGCTATAACCAAACCGATGTCGAACCTGCTGACGGCGCCTGCTCCTGTAGCTATAAGCAGAGGCACTACGCCGAAAACCATTGCGGCGGTGGTCATCAGTATAGGTCTTAGCCTTACTGCCGCCGCCTGTTCTATTGCGCTTCGTTTATCCATTCCTTTTTTCTGTAAATCGTTTGCAAACTTTGTAATAAGTATTCCGTGTTTGCTTATAAGACCGATAAGCGTAACGAGTCCGACTTCCGTATAAATATTAATAGTGGCAAAGCCGAGGCTTAAAAATATCAATGCGCCCGTTATGGACATTGGAACGCTTATAAGAATAATAACAGGGTCTATAAAACTGTCGAACAGAGCGGCAAGAACGAGATAAATAATTATTAAAGAAAAGAAAAAGGTTACGAGCATAGCCGAACCTTGCTGAACGAATTGACGCGATTGACCCGCAAAATTATAAGAAAAACCTTTAGGAAAAATAGACTTGGAAGTCTTCTCTAAATAGCTCAACGCCTGTCCGATAGTAACTCCAGGTTTTGGCAATGCGGAAATAGTAACCGAATTGAGCTGATCGAACTGATTCAAAGACTCAGGCACGGTAACCGTCTTAAAGCTGATGAAACTCGACAGAGGAACCATATTACCGTTAGAAGCCGTAACATAATAATTTTTTAACAGATTTTCGTCAAACCGGTATTTTTGAATTACCTGAGGTATAACCTTGTAACTGTAACCGTCCATTTCGAACCAGTTTACATAGTTTTCGCTCAACATGGCCGACAGTGTTTTGCCGATGGTTGCCATATCTACGCCCATACTCTGGGCTTTATTTTTATTTATAATAATTTTTATCTGCGGCTCGTTATATTTAAGGTCTTTAAACATATATAAAAACAGACCGCTTTTCATAGCTTTTTTCTCCAGTTTTATCGCCGTGCTTCTCATTTCTAAATAATTATCGGTAGAAGTTATAACGAACATAACTGGAAGCCCCTGCGAACCTGGAAGACTCGGAAGCGGAAATGCCTCAAGTTTCATGCCCGTGATTGAATTAAGTTTTTGCTGAACCATAGGAGTAAGCTGCATCTGCGTAAGTTTTCTCCGGCTCCACGGCTTAAGTATCATACCCGATATCAGCGTGTTATTGCCGGATGCTCCGAGCGCCATAAAATATCTTTCCGTTTGAGGAAAAGAATCGTAAATTTTTCCTATCCTTTTTGCGTAATATTTTAAATTTTTATAAGTAGATGTTGGAGAAGCGGTTCCCTGAACAAAAACAACCCCCTGATCTTCCGTAGGGGCAAGTTCGCTTTTCGTAGTTATAAATAAAAAATATGCCGCCGTAAGAACAACTACTATTACTAAAGCTACGACCGGTTTATAATCTAAAACTCCATGAAGCATTTTTGAATATATATTTTTTATTTTTTCGAACGTAACGTCGAGAAAATGCGTAAAACCCTTTTTCCCCATATCTTCTTTTAAAAGTTTTGAAGACAGCATAGGCGAAAGGGTTAATGCAAGAATCCCCGAAATAAGCACAGCCCCGGCAAGAGAAAAAGCAAATTCGGTAAACAGGGCTCCGGTAAGACCGCCCATAAAACCTATGGGAAGAAAAACGGCTACTAACGTAATAGACATAGCGATAACCGGTATTCCAAGCTCTCTTGCGGCTATAAGAGCCGCATCAGAAGGTTTTTTGCCTTCTTCTATGTGTCTGCTCACGTTTTCGACGATTATTATGGCATCGTCCACGACTAAACCTATTGCAAGCACAAAGGCAAGAAGCGTCAGAAGGTTAATGGAATAATGCAGATAATACATTATGAACAGGTCGCCTATGATGGATAAGGGTATAGCAACGACGGGAATAACGACGCTTCTTGCAGATCCGAGAAACAAAAAAATGACTATTACGACTATTATAAGCGTTTCTACGACCGCTTTGATTACTTCATTAATAGAACTGCTTATGAAAATTGTTCTATTGAACGCAATTCTCAGCTTCATATGCGCCGGCAACTGTTTTCTTAACGAAGGTATCATATCGGTGAGTTTTTTTACGACCGTCAGCGGATTTGCCGTAGGAGCCGCAAATATACCCATAACTACGGCTTTCTTGCCGTCCATTATGTTTCCGGCGTCGTTACTCACCGCTCCCATTTCTACCGTGCCTATGTCTTTAATCCTTACTAAAGTTCCGTCGTCGTCCGCCACTACCAGATTTCTGAACTGCTTCACGCTTTTTAAAAGAGTGTCGGCTGAAATATTAACCTGAATGTAATTTCCTTTCGTATAACCGTTCGAAGCTATATAATTATTATTTGATAGAGCATTCGAAACATCTACCGGCGCAACGTTAAATTCCGCCATTTTTTTTGGATTAAGCCATATTCTCATTCCAAACTGCTTATTCCCATAAATCTGCACCTGTCCTACGCCGCTTACCGCCTGAACCTTCGGTTGAACCGCCCTTATCAGATAATCGGTCATCTGGGAGCTTGAAAGCGAATTGGAAGTAAAAGCCAAGTATAAGTAAGCCAGATTCGTCACGCTTGTTTTTGTAATAACCGGAAGCTGCGACTGTTTGGGAAGCTGATTTAATACCGAATTAACCTGGGAAAGCACCTCGGCAAGAGCGGCGTTAGAACTAAAGTTTAACTTCATATAAACCTGTATGGTGCTTACGCCTTCCGTGCTTGTAGAAGTCATATAATCAATTCCGTCGGAAGATGCAACAGCTCGTTCCAGAGGCATAGTTATAAAACCCTGAACGACCTGGGCGCTTGCGCCGGGATATGCCGTTTGAACGGTTATCAGGGTATCTTTTACCTTCGGATATTCCCTGACGGATAATTCCGAGAACGACCTGGCTCCGAGAATAAATATAACAAGACTTATGACTATTGCAAGAACCGGACGCTTAATAAATATATCGGTAAAACTTCTTGACTTTTGCGGCTTTAGTTCGTTCATTTAAAATTACCTTTTATTTTTACCGGTATGCCGTTTCTAAGCTTGACCTGTCCGGCGGTTACAACCTTTTCGCCGGCTTTTAAACCTTTAAGTATAACGACTACTCCGTTTCTTTCTTCTCCCGTCGTAACATAATCGGTTTTAACAAAAGTTACGCCGTTTTTTTTGTGCACAATGTAAACAAAATCGCCGTATGGGTTATAAGTTACCGCCGTTGCCGGAACGGTTACGACGTTATGTATAACGGGCAGAAAAACTCTTCCGGTCACGAACATTCCGGGTCTCAAATACATTCCGTCGTTGTCCACTATTACTCTTGCGGTTATATTGCGGGAAACCGTATTTACGTCTATGCTTATTGTTTTTATTCTGCCGTAAAAAATTTTATGATAGGAATCTAAACCGATTTTAACTTTCTGATTTACTTTTAAACTGTGCAAATCATTCTGGGGCATAGTAAAATCGATATAAATAGGGTTAATAGAATAAAGCGGTATTATATTCGCGCCGGTTTTAATATACTGACCCAGGTTTACGAAGTTGGAATTCCTGATGCCGACGATTCCGGAAAACGGCGCTCTGATCGTCATATCGCCGATCGTTACGTCGGTCTGCGCAATTTGCGCTTCGTTTTGCCGTAAAGCGGATAACATCGATATATACGATTCCTTTGAAACGGCATTTTCTTTATAAGCTTTTTTATACTGCAGGTAATTAAATTTATTAAGTATTAATTGCGACTTATACTGCTTTAAAAGCGCAAGCTGAAGAGAATCGTCGAGCGTAACTAAAACCTGATTTTTTCTGACAAATTCGCCGGATTTAAAGTATATGCCGGTGACCTGTCCCGCGACCTGCGTAGTCACGTTAACGGAATTTATAGCCGTTACGTTTCCTATAGTATGTATATACGGCTGCCAGTTGCCTATTTTAGCAACGGCGGCGGATACGGAAACGGGCGGAAATTTTCTAGTCTTCATAAATTGTTGTATTTCGTAACCTTTATAGGCTTTATATCCGAAAATTCCGCCAAAAATCACGATAAGAACTGCTAAAACTATTATAAAACGCTTAATCATAATAGCGACCTTTTATTTTTTATTTGATTTTAAATTTTTTAATTGACAATATGACTTTATAGTCAGTATAATTAGAATATAATAAATTTAAAATTCAGTCAACAAAAAAAACTACAAAAAAACTACAAAATTAAAAATTATGAAAATTAAAAAAACTTTACTCTTATTTTTTTTTACTGTTTTAGGTTCAATGTTTATTTTTAGCGGATGTAGTTTATTTACTCATCCAAAAAAAATTACCGTTAAAATTCCCAAAAAGTTCAAATATGCGCTAAGTAACGAAAATTTTAAAATAAAAAACGACTGGTGGAAAAATTTTAAAGATAAACGGCTTAATAACTTAATATCGGAAGCCGTAAAAAACAATTTAAATTACATTATCGCAATAAAAAATATACAGGTTGCCAAAACTTACGTCTCTCAAAATGAATCCAATTTATTTCCTACGGTAAATTTTAACTACAGCGCTACGAGAAACAAACAGCCGGGCTATGAGTCGTCTATATTTTCCGGCGGCGCTTCTTCAAGCTCTCCTTCTACTGTTATTTATAATTTAAATCAGGCAGGTTTGAGCGCTTCATATGAATTAGACGTCTGGAATCAGCTAAATAACGCCGTTAAACAGGCAAAAGCAAACGTTGCAGTTTCTAAAGAAGATGCGGACGTCGTAAAATTGACCTTAATAAGTAATGTTGCGCAGGCTTATTTTCAAATATCGGCTTTAAAAGAATCGGTAAGTACTTTGAAAAGACAATATAACGCGCAGAAAGAAGTTTTAAATATTTATATTATCCGTTATAAAGACGGACTTATAAATGCGGAGCCTATAGAAACCGCCAAAACAAATCTCGAAATTATAAAAACCGATTTGGACGATTCTTATAAACTAAAAGCTCTAACTCAAAATACGCTGGCATATTATCTTGGAAAATTTCCGGAAAACTTTAAACTGCCTGTTAATCCAAAAACTAAAGAAGCTTTAGATTTTCACGATATTAATTATTCTAAATTGATACCGCCGGATATTCCTTCAGAAATTTTAACTCAAAGACCGGACGTAAAAGAAGCCGAATACAACATTCTTGCATACGCTTACGCTAAAAAAGAAAGCCTTGCCGATTTTTTTCCGACGTTTAACCTGACCGGAAGCTACGGGTACGCAAGCCCCAGTTTAGTTAATTTTATTACCGATGCAAACAGCGTATGGAACTTCGGTTTGGATATTTTGGCGCCTATATTTAATTATAAAACAAACATAAGCATATATAAGAGGTCGGAACTGCGGTATCAGCAGGCGGTGTTAAATTACAGGAATACTATAATTAACGCTTTCAGCGAAACCGACAGCGCTCTTGCCGATTTTAAAAGAGATTCTAAAACCTTAGAAAGCTACGAAAAGAATTACCGTTACGCCTTAAAACTTTTTCGTATTTACAAAACGCAGTATAAAACCGGAATAGTAGGCAGAATAACTTATCTAACGTATAAGATAGGCATGCTTAACGCAAAATACAACCTTATAAATCAAAATTTACTTGTAAAAGAAGATGTTATTAATGTTTATAATGCCCTCGGTATGGGATTAAACAACAATAAGAAAAAGAATAAGAAATAAATAATAAGACAATATAATTTAATATTCGGGCAGGTTTCTTAAATTTTTGCCTAATTCCATATACATTAGCAGTTCCATAATTTTTTGGGCATGATCCGCAAATCTTTCGTATTTGCGTGCAATAAAAATATACGTTATATTATTCTCGAACGTATTTAAATTTTTTATGGAAGCGTTTATTATATCCACTACAATTTTATGCGACAATAAGTCTATAACGTTTTCGTCTTTTATTATAACGTCTTTTAAACCAAGATTTTCTTTTACTCCGTCCGCAAACATTTTCATCGCCATTTTAAGCATTTCGTCGTCCCTTGAGGCAACATCCTCAAAATATGAATAAACACACTTAAACTCTTCCGAAAACGAAGGTCCATCGGTGAGTTTCAGTCCTATTTGACAGACCGAAGCACATAAATCGCCCATTCTTTCAAGGTCGGTTATTATTTTCATAGTAGTCGTTATAAACATCAAATCCGCCGCTTCGGGCTGATACAGCGCGAGAAGTTTTATACAACTTTCGTTAATGCCGACTTCTAAAGAATTAACTTTAAGGTCGTTTTTAATAGTTTCTTCGGCAAGATTTTTATCCCTTTCAAATAAAAATCTGGTTGCGCTGTTGAGCTGACTGCTTACAATATCACCCATTTCCACGACGCTTTTCTTTAATTTCATCAGTTCGCTATCTAATATATTCACGCGTAATCCCTCTCCTTTTTATGGGGGGACAGGCTTAAGTCTGTTCCCAATATTTATATTTTAACAAAAATTTATTATTTTTAATATCTGCTCGTTATAAAATTCTCCGTCCTTTTGTCCTTGGGTCTCGTAAAGAAACTCCCCGCCTCGTCGAATTCTATCAGTTCGCCGTCCAGAAAAAAACCGCTGTAATCGGAAACTCTGCCGGCCTGCTGAATATTATGGCTGACAATTATAATAGTATAATATTTCTTAAAAGAATTTATTAAATCAAGAATAACGCTCGTAGAAACAGGGTCGAGATATGCCGTCGGTTCATCCATTAAAAGAATAGACGGATTGGTCGCAATCGCCCTTGCTATGCATAACCTTTGCTGCTGTCCGCCGGAAAGAGAAAGGGCTGGTTTATTCAGTTTGTCCTTAACCTCATCGTAAAGTCCGGCGTACTTCAAACATTTTTCTACACGCTCCACGATAAAATCCCGGTTTTTTATACCGTGGATTTTTAATCCGAAAGCCACGTTATCGAAAATTGATTTAGGGAACGGGTTCGGATTCTGAAACACCATGCCTATATCTCTTCTTAACTCTACGACATCGACGGATTTATCGTATATATTTTTTCCGTTTATAAAGACCTCGCCTTTCAACTTTGCCCCTTCGGTATAATCGTTCATTCTGTTAAGAACCCTTAAGAATGTCGATTTGCCGCAGCCGGAAGGACCGAGAAGCGTGCATACGGAATTTTTTTTAAAATAGAGATTTACGTTTTTTAACATATGATAACTGCCGTAATAAAAATCTAAATTTTTAACTTCGGCTATAGTATTATCACTGTTTTTTTCCGTTGAATTTTCAGCCATAAAATTTTTCTTTCCCCTATAAAATAAACCTTTTAGTTAAATAATTTATTAATCTTAATCCCAAGTCTATGGCAAAGATGAATAAAAGCAGTACTACGGATGCGGCTTCAGCCTTATAATGCAATATTTTAGAAGGTTCATGAATATATATAAATATGAGCATCGCCAAATCGCCCACCGCTCCTCCGGGACCGGTAACGCCGGTAGGCATGCCGGTGTTATAATAGTTTGTAAATAAAAGCGGCGCGGTCTGTCCGATTATATTCATTACGCCCAATAAAATACCTATAAAAATACCTCCCAGCGCCGCTTTCAATATAACGGCTTGGGTAGCCTGCCATTTTGTCGCGCCAAGCGCAAGAGCTCCTTCAATGTAGCTTGCGGGAATCTGATTGACTGCCTGTTCCGTAAGCAGCGCAATAATGGGAGTCATAATAAAACCCAACGTAAGACCGCCGGCAAGGGCAGAAAATCCAAAGTGAAAACCGAAACCCGCATTTGTCGAAAATATATAAAATCCGACTATACCCCAGACTATCGAAGGAATTCCCAACATAAGTTCATTTAACAGCCTTAGAACGCCGTTTGCCTTTTTTTTGCCGAAAAGAGATAAATATAGCCCTGTTCCTATTCCGATGGGAATGGCAAGTATAGAAGCGATTACTATAAGATAAGCGTCTCCTATAACGGCATTAAATATGCCGCCTTCGGCGCCTATTGGAAACCCTGTGGGAAGCGTTGAAATAAAACTCCAGTCGAGATATTTATATCCTATTGCGACAGCCTTATAGAGAATATGAAAAACAGGGAAAGACCCTATAACGAATGCTATAAAAGCAAAAAATACGACCATTTTATTATAGAATTTTTTCCTTTTAAGGTATCCTTTGTTTGCCGGAAATACCGGCTCTTGTGATTGTAGTTCCACTTTTTAATGTTTTTAATATATTATTAAAGTTATCTTAATTAACAATAATCAACGATTAGCCGCCGCCAAACTGCGACCTGTTGAATCTGCCGCCTATAACCCTGTTTAATATATTTCTTCCTATTATATTAACTATAAGGCTGGTCAATAAAAGTATCAGGGCAAGCTCGACCTCGGCAGAGGCGTATATGGGACTGATTACCGCAAAAGTAAAAGTATTTGCAAGCATGGCCGATATCGTATAGCCGACGCTGAACAAAGATTTTGGGACAACGGCCTGGTTGCCTATTAAGAGCACTACTGCAATGGTCTCCCCCACCGCTCTTCCGAAACCCAGAATTATTCCGCCGTAAATCCCGCTTAAAGCGTAAGGCAAAGAAACATTCCTTATAACTTCCAATCTTGTCGCACCCATGGCAAGCGCGCCGTCTTTGGCGAGCTTTGGAACCGAAGCCAATGAGTCTTTCGTAATAGACGATATAATGGGTAAAATCATAAATGCGACTATAATGCTTGCGGCAAGAATCCCATATCCTATGTTTTCTTCTACTTTTAAAAACGGGATGCTTGAAAAATGGGCGTTAAAAAACGGCTCCACCGACTCTCTGAGCCACGGAACCACCGTTAATACTCCCCATACCCCGAAAACGACGCTTGGTATTCCTGCAAGCATTTCTATTATAACGGTTAAAATGCCTCTCAAAAAAAACGGGCAGTATTCCTGAAGAAATATTCCTATGCCGAAACTGAACGGTATTGCAAATATTAAGGCAAGAAAAGTTACGATAAACGTTCCGGCAAGGAATGTAAGCGCTCCAAAAACCTTTATGGGAGGATTCCATTCTTTTACCCATAAAAACGAAATGCCGTATCTTATCACTGCCGGATAACTATAATACAATATGACAATAAAGGCGGTTAAAAAAATCAAAACGACCGCTAAAACAAAAACGGAAAGTATGTATTTAAATAGGTCGTCTTTATATTTTAAGGTAAACATTAATTTGTTTAAAAAGGGATAATTTAATTTGTAGTTATTTTTTTTAATTTAAAAATTTTTTTAATTATAGCATATTCTTTTTAATTTTTCTAAAAAAATAATGCGGCAGATTTATTCCGTCATTGCGGGCAAAGCGGACAGAGTCCAGCGCAGCTAACCAGTCTAACGAACAGATTGCTTCCATCTTTGCCTGCATAAAACCATGGTTTTATAAACGCAGGCAAAGATATGCCCGCAATGACTATTTTTAAATAAGTTTGCTTACTTTACCTGAGCCAGAAGTTTTTTAACGTTGGACATAACGGATTTTGGAAGCGGGGCAAAACCGGTTTTTACGGTGTATTTTGCCGCCTGTCCCGGACCAAGCGCCCAGTTTACCAAACCCTTAATCGATTTTGTAGTACTTGCATTCGGCTGTTTTTTCCTTATCATCCAGAATTCGAAGTTTGAATCGGGATACGCATTCTTAGCCGACACGTTCCAGACTATAGACTTATCGAAATCTGCGGGAAAACCGCCTGCCGACAAAGCGGAATTTCCGGCGGCTGCAATGGTTTTAACGGAACCTATGACATAATTACCGGCTTTATTCAACATAGCGGCGCTTGCAAGATGATATTCCATAATCCAGCCGAGTCCAACGTAACCTATGCCTCCCGAAGTAGTTTTAACGGCGGCGACTACCGCATCGCTTCCAAGATAACCGCTGCCCGTAGGCCAATCCGGAGAAAGGCTTCTTCCCACTTTCTTTGCCCACGCCTTAGAAGTATCGGTCAAGAGACTTGTAAAATCAAACGTCGTTCCGCTTGCATCGGCTCTGTGAACTACGAAGATATGAAGGTTAGGGAACTTATACTGCGGGTTTAGTTTTTTAAAGGCGGGGTTGTCCCAGTTGTTAATTTTGCCCATGTAAATTTCTGCAACCAATTTCGGCGTCATTTTAAGATTTACGCTGTTCGGTATTCCCGGGATGTTGTAAATAACCTGCGCATCGTCAAGGGCGACAGGTACATTCACTAAATCTGGATACCTTTTTTTAAAACTTTTTGTAAGATAGGCATCCGACGCTCCTATGGTAATATTACCGTCGGCGGCGTTTGAAATTCCGAAACCGGAACCCGTTCCCGCAACGGAAACCGTAACGCCTGGATTAAGCTTGTGGTACTCAACCGCCCATACCGAATTTAACGGATAAAGCATTGTAGAGCCGGAAATCGTAATCGTTCCTGCCGGGGCCTTGGAACTTGTCGCCGGCGCTTTAGACTTGGCGCAACCGGAAACAAGAAATGATAAACCTATAACCGCGGAAACCGTAATAAGTCCCGACAGCATTTTTTTCTTACCGCTTTTGTTCATAACTCTCCTCCGTAAATTAAATTAAATTTAATTAAATAAAATTTGCAAACGTCTAATGTATATATTAACAGATTATTGTTACAATTTTATTACATTTATGTTAAATTTTTGTAACAATTCTATTTTCTTAGATTTAATTTTCGGTTTTTAATTTTAGTTTTAGTTTTATTTCCGCCAAAGCTGTGATATAATCGATTTTAAAAAATTAATAAATATTTATATTAATTTAATTCCTATATTTTATTATATTTATTTATTATATTGGGGGGGATATATGGAAACCTTTAATATTTATAATCCGGTAAAAATCCATTTCGGCGCCGGCGTTATCGGCGAAGCCGGCAAAATAGCAAAAAAATATTCCGATAACGCTTTGATAGTTACCGGTAGAAACTCTATGCAAAAATCCGGAACTTTAGACAGATTAGTAAAAATATTAAAGAATGCGGGGGTTAATTCGATAATATTCGATGGAATCACGCCCAACCCTACAACTTCTGAAATAGATTCGGCTGCGGGCGTTGCAAGAGAAAAAAAGGTTGGATTGGTTATAGGATTGGGCGGCGGAAGTCCTCTTGATTCGGCAAAAGCTGTTGCGGTTGCGGCAAAAGGCGATATTCCCGTGTGGAACTATCTGAAAACTCCGGCAAAGGAAGCGCTTCCGGTTATAACGATAGTTTCAACCTCCGGAACAGGCAGCGAAGTTAACAGATATTCCGTTATGACGAACCCTGAGACCGGCGAAAAACCAGGGTTTGGCTACGAATGTATGTACCCGAAAGACGCTATAATCGACCCTGAAATTATGCTCTCGATGCCGGCTTACGTCACGGCAACGACCGGTTTTGACGTATTCGTCCATATTTTTGAATCTTTTACCGGAAAGGCAAGAAACGCTTTTTCTTCGGCATACTGCATGCAGACTTTTTACCTTTTAAAAGATAATTTAATTAGGGCATATAAAGAACCTGACAATGTCGAGTCGAGAAGCAATATGGCTTTAGCATCCGCACTCGCCGGACTTGCAATAGATATTTCGGGCGTCGGCATAATGCACGCGATGGAACACCCGGTATCCGGAAATTATCCGGACATAGCTCACGGAGCAGGTCTTGCCGTTTTGGCGGTGGAATCGATGAAATATAATTTAAACGCATGCAAAAGGGACTATACGCTTATGGCGCATCATTTAGGTATTAAAAGAGCAGGGAAAAGCGACGACGAATACGCTATGTCTTTAATAGAAAAAACAGAAGAAATGCTTACGGCTTTAAATTTAAATATAAGGTTAAAAGACCTCGGCGTGAAAAAAGACAAACTTCCGAAAATTTCGGGAGAGGCTTTCACGACTATGGGCTTTGCAATTCAAAACAACCCCGAAACAATAGGCGAAAAAGAGGTTTTAAAAATCTTGGAAAACAGCTATTAATTAATTTTTATTTTATTCTGCTATAAGCTCTTGATAATTTCGGATGCGGTTTTATTATCGTATAAACCGTTATAGTTAGTTTTGAGTTCCCTCATTATAACGCCGATTTCCTTGCTGTTTTTTTCTTTAGAAATCCTTTCGATACGCGATTTGGTTTCTTCATGCGACCATGTTTTTAGAATATACGATAAAATTATCTCTTTTTCTTTTAAGAGTTCGGATATATCTTTGTTGTTAGCCGTTAATATTTCGATAGACTGCTCTGTCTTTTTAATCCATGATTTTATTATTTTTATAATATCGTCGTCGCTTACGATATTGCCGTGATTCTTTTCTTTTGTCAGCTTTAACGCGTCGCTAAGAATCATAGTCAAGATGTTTTTTTTCGAGTTATCGTTATTTTTTCTGGCGGTTAAAAAGTCCGATTTTATTTGTTCGTGTAATGTCATTATTCCGTTCTCCTTTATATCCGGCTTTTTCGACTTCTTCCGTAATTATCTGTTTTGCGGTATTTAATATATAATCTTTGTTTTCCATACGATAATTATATCATTTTTATCAATAAAATAAACTAACATAAAATAAACAGCCGGAAATGAGCGGCGGCTTTTGACCGTAAATATTCTATAAAGTCGATAACCTCGAACCGCTTGTCTTCCGGAAGCGATTTAACGGCTTTAGTTATTTTGCCGGATAAATATATATCTGATTCGTTTTTAAAAATATCGGCGCCCATTTTTAAAACCTCTTTTATTTTTTCCATGATTTACATTGCCTCGAAATTCGTTTGTTTAAATTATATCACGCAAAAACTTTTATATTATATATAGATATATTGTATAGATATATGTATAATTCTTTTTGTATAGTATAATATAATAAAAATAAATTTTAAAAACTAATTGATATAAATAATCATGGAAAAAATACCAGCGGCATACACAGACGATATTAAGGGCGCAATGTCTCAGGGAAAAACTATCGAAGAGGCTGAAGCAAATCTTATCGACGCAATTCACAAGCTGCAAAAAAGCGAAGACGTTTCTTCCGTAATTAAAGAAAAAGAATTCATTATAAAAGAAGCTTTCGCATGAAACGGAAAACGTTGATAAGGCGCTTAGAAAAATATGTGCCTCCGCCCCGTTGTATTCCAATACCTCTGTACCCCATAACAATTATGCCGTATCTTCATCTAATGTTTCTATTTATAAGAAAATAGGAGTAAACGCATACGTTTTTACCGTTAATCATTTAAAAGTTTACGCTGTTTTTAATCCGTCCGGAATTTGTTATGAAGAATATACGATGAATGAAAGAATGCTTCCAAACACTTCTTTAATGATTGGATCCGCTTTAGCTGCGACAAAACCTAAAGTTTTAATGGTTATGCCGCTTCGTATGGAAAAATATGAATATGGAACAGGTTCAAACGCAGTTATATATACAACATTTG
Source organism: bacterium (assembly GCA_027318865.1). Taxonomy (GTDB): domain Bacteria; phylum SZUA-79; class SZUA-79; order Acidulodesulfobacterales; family Acidulodesulfobacteraceae; genus Acidulodesulfobacterium_A. Next base: position 15,632 of record DAHVOJ010000021.1, read on the forward strand.
GTTTACCCGGAGACTTAAGCGCAAAAGCTTATAGTCCTTCTTTGTCGCCAAAGTCACAAAGCTCAAAGTAGTATCTATAATGTTTTTGGGATAGTTTATTCTTAATGATTTACTAAATTGTTTGCTTTTATTTTATTATATAATATAATTATGATTATGAAATCGACAATTGAACAATATGATATGATACTTGAGGCTTTGGTAAACGAATTAAAATCGTTTTACGGAGAAAGGCTTATATCCGCAGCAGTATTTGGTTCTGTCGGAAGGCGCACGCCTAATTATAATTCCGATATAGATATTTTAATAATTGCGAAAAAATTACCTTTTGGCAGGAAAAAAAGAGTTAAAGAGTTCGGGTTAGTTGAGAAAAAGTTGGAGCCTTTAATTGTGTCAATTAAAAATTCCGGCATTAACACATATATTTCACCTGTAATCAAAACACCTGAGGAAGCCGCGGCAGGAAGCCCTTTATTTTTAGATATGACGTTAGATGCAAAAATTTTGATAGATAACGGTGATTTCTTTGCAAATAAATTAAAAAATCTACGTAAAAGGTTAAGTATTTTAGGGTCAAAAAGAATACATATGGGAAATGCCTTTTTTGGGACTTAAAACCGGATTACAAACCTAATGAGGATATAATAATATGACCTCAAAAAGTCTTGCCTTGAGCTATCTGCAAAAGTCTCTCGCAAGATTAGATATTTTAACGCTTCTTCTTAATAAAGATGACTATTCCGACGTTATAAGAGAAGCACAGGAAATAGTAGAACTGTGTCTTAAGGGAATTCTGAGAAGCGCGGGCATCGAACCGCCAAAATTTCACGACGTGGGACCATTATTTCTTGAGTTTAAAGATAGATTTCCTGCCATACCTCTTTCAGATGTTCAAAAAATTGCGCAAATTTCAAAAGACTTAAGAAAAGAAAGAGAACTGTCTTTCTACGGAGATATAGATTTTATTCCAACTGAAAGCTATAGTAAAGAAGATGCTTTGAATGCAATAGAAAACGTAAAATTCGTTCTTGACTATGCGCAAAAGATTATAAAAAATGATGCCTAAATATGCATGGCAAGATTTTTATGGAAAATTTATTAAAAAATGGAAAATTTTAATGTTTCCATATAATTTTCCTCCCGTCGTTTAATCTTCCGGCATAGTAAGCGGTTAATATAAAACCGCCGTCATTTTCGGTTTCTTTATATATTTACGACTAAATATTTGTTCCCGGACACGGGCGTTTTATCGTAAAACCTTGCGGCAAGAAGCTCGTTAAAGTTGCCTTCAAATATAATATCCGGATTCTCGATTGCCAATATTTTTTATGAGAATTATACTCATTTATAGTTCTTGAGTCCCCAATAATTACTTTATGATTCGTTTTAATCATAAGGCTTTTAAAGGGTGAAAATACCAGCCTGCGATATTTATCCGAAGAAGAAGCAGAAAGGTTAATCGATAACTGCACCGGTTACCTTAAGCCTGTCGTTATTACGGCATTGAACACGGGCATGCGCGCAGGCATTTTTTAGTCCACCTGCAATAGAAACATGTGCACCTAATAATATTTTCATGGTATAATTAATTATAATTTAATTTTTTGCCGCATTGCAATATTTATTAAGATATTTTATTATCTCCTGATTTTTTATATAATATTTTAAAAGCTGAGGTGCTTATGAAAGGAAACGAAGAAATTCTTAAAAGGCTTAATCTAAGATTAGCCGAGGAATTAACCGCTATCAATCAATACATGGTTCACTCCGAAATGTGCGATAACTGGGGTTATGGCGAGCTTCATAAAGAAATCGAAAAGCGGGCGATAGACGAAATGAAACATGCCGAAAAATTAATCGGCAGGATATTATTTCTTGAAGGCATACCTACAGTTTCAAATTACAACAAAATGTATATAGGTTCAACGGTCGAATTAATGCATAAAAATGACAGAAATGCCGAAGAGAATGCCATTAAAGCATACAACGAAGATATAAAGTTTGCCGCCGAGATTAGAGACAACGGAACAAAGGATTTAATCCAATCCATACTTGACGAGGAAGAGGCGCATATCGACAAACTTGAAGAATATCTGGATCAAATTGGGCAAATGGGACTTCAAATTTATCTTTCTACATATAGAAAGTAAAAATACAACCTTTGCAGCCTTTGACGGAATAAGCCGGTAAGATTATGGATGCAATATAGTTTATATCGAATTTGTTTTTGATGAATATTTCTGCGTATTCCATTCTAACTGGACGGCTTTTCCGTTTTTAACTGGACACCCGTTTCGGAAATTACTGGACGGGTTAATCCCTTCTTATTTTTTATATAATATCGTTAGTTTTAAGTCAATGAAAATAATTTATTATTAATGTTTAATGAAGGACTATAGAGGGGGGTACCCCCCTCTATAAAAAATTCTCCGCCGCAGTAAGTTTTTAAGATTTGCCCACTGCCATATTCTTCGTCGTCGTTTAGCAGATATCTTGAAATTACGTTTGCGTCGATTATTTTAACCCAAAATTGCCGATAGAAAATTATTTTTCTGGATTCCTGCTTACGCAGGAATGACTTCGCAGGTTTTAAGGTCT
>DAHVOJ010000022.1 GCA_027318865.1 bacterium
GAGGTTCGAGCAAATCGGAAGTTATCGTATCGGACTCTCCCATAGAGTATCCAAAAGCTACCAAGGTCGATTATATGGTTTCTTTGACCCAGGAATCGTTTAACAAATATATAAACGACGTTAAAGACGACGGCATCGTCATAGCCGACAAAGAATTAGTAACGGACTTTTCCAAGGCAAAGGGGAAACTCTATATGCTCGATATGGTAAAATCCGCAAGGGAGGAACTCGGCAAACTTTTAGGGCTAAATATTATATCTCTCGGCGTATTGGTCGAAATATCGGGGGTAGTATCCCGCGATGCAGCCTACAAAGCATTAATGGAAAGAGTGCCTAAGGGATTTGAAGACTACAATAAGAAAGCTTTGGAGATAGGATTCAGGCTGGGAAAAGAAGTTAAAGGCAAATAAAAACTTTAGATTAATTTAATTTAATTTTATTAATCGATATTATAATGTTAAATGTTATGCGTTATGCAAAACATAAAAATAGTATGGAGGCGTGGTTTTGGATAATCTATTTGAAGGCGTTATCGATTTTAATAACAACGAATATAAAAAATACAGCGAACTTTTTAAGAAGATAGCGGAAGGACAGAAACCGCATACGCTTTTTATAGGGTGTTCGGATTCGAGGGTTGTTCCGACTCTTATAACAAAAACATTGCCGGGCGAACTTTTTGTGGTTAGGAATATTGCCAATTTAGTGCCGCCTTATAGAAACGTCGTCGAGTATCTTGCCACTACTTCAGCCATAGAATATGCTATAAATATTTTAAAAGTAAAAAATATCGTCGTATGCGGACATTCAAATTGCGGCGGATGCCGGGCCTTATATATGGCGGACGACGATTTAAAGAATATACCGCATACGAAAAAATGGCTTGAACTTGCGGAAAACGCAAAAAAAATAGTGTCGGGTTATATGCTAAAAGCAGCCGGAGAAGGCGAAAGATTAACAGAAAAGCAAATAGCGCTGTTGACCGAGAGGGAGAATATAAAAGAACAGATAAAACATCTTCATTCTTATCCGTATATTCAATCTAAATTAGAAAATGACGAAATTAGTATATACGGATGGCATTACGATATAGAAACCGGAGAGGTCCATAATTATTCATTTAATAAAGATATTTTTGAAAAAATAAACTAACGGTTTCCATTTTTTTTATTTTTTTGCTTGATTTTAAAAAAATGTTTTATTATAATCAATTCGGTTTGATATTTTTAATAATTAAAAAAAGGAATATAAAAAAATGAAAAATGAAAATGTTTTTTTATGGAACGGCAAAATAAACATACCGCAAGAGGGTGAATTTATAAAATTAAAAAGCGATAGAAACATGGACGTACCGGATAATCCCGTTATACCTTTTATAAGCGGAGACGGGATAGGTCCGGAGATTACGCCGGTTATGATAAATGTCGTAAATGCCGCTATGGAAAAAGCATACGGCGGGGCAAAAAAGATATATTGGGTGGAAGCGCTTGCCGGAGATAAAGCCGAAGAAAAAGAGATGGAAAGAATGCCGCAAGAAACCCTTGATTTGCTTAAACGCAGTGTGGTTTCGATAAAAGGACCGCTTGGAACCCCCGTCGGTAAACCCGGTAAATCTCTTAATTCCATATTAAGACAGTCCATGGATTTTTATTCGGCAATCAGACCGGTTTATTATTTAGGTCAGCCTACCCCTATCCCAGATCCCGAAAGAGTGGACGTAACAATTTTTAGAGAAAATTCAGACGACGTTTATATGGCTATAGAGTATATGGCAGGTTCGGAAGGCGCAAAAAAAGTCCGCAATTTTTTTATAAACGAAATGGGCGTAAAGGATGCATCTATTCCCGAAGATGCCGGTATAACGATAAAACCTATGAGCGAATTTAAAACGAAAAGGCATGTTAGAAAAGCTTTTAGATATGCGATTAATAACAATAAAAAATCTATAGCGGTAGCAGGTAAGGGCAATATAATGAAGGCTACCGAAGGCGCATTCCTGAACTGGGCGTTCGAAGTCGCAAAAGAAGACGAGTTTAAAGATAAAATTTCAACCGAACAGAGTTCTCCTTCCGGTAAAATAAAATTGTCGAAGGTAATCACGGATCAGATGCTTATGCAGTTAGTATTAAATCCAAATGCATACGATGTTATAATAACGCAGAATTTAAACGGCGATTATATTTCGGACCTTGCTTCCGCTTTAGTCGGCGGTCCGGGTTTTGTTCCAAGCGGCAATATCGGCGACGGTTATGCGCTGTTCGAGAGCACGCACGGCGTGGGTATGGATATTGCCGGCAAGGGAATTGCAAATCCGCTGTCTATTACTCTTTCAGGGGCAATGATGCTGGAATATATAGGTTTTAACGAGGCGGCAAAACTTGTTTACGATGCGGTTAAAAGAACTATATATCAGGGCAACGGCACGAGAGATATTTATACCGGTTTCGAAAAATTGGATAAAAAAGCCGTCGAGCTAAGTACCGTGGAATTTGGTAAGCACATAATCAGGGAGATTTAAAATTGAATTAAATGAATAAAAAAATAATTTTGGAGGATTATTTATGAAATTAACCGTAAAGCAAAAAGAAGATTTTCATTTTATCGGTAAAAGCGAATCCGGCGAAATTAATATAGATGCCGCAGGATATGTCGGCGGCAAGGGAAGGGGAATAAGACCCCCGGAGTTATTTTTGTATTCTATTGCAGGATGTATGGGAATACATGCCTATGAAGCTCTTCATAAAATGGGCAAGCATGTAGAAGACGTTATAGTCGATACGGACAGCGAAAGAAGGGAAGAAAAGCCGAAAGTGTTTACCAAAATAATATTGAGCTTTACCGTTAAAGGCAAAGGAATAACCGAAGAAGACGTTGAAAAAGCTGTAGAAGAAGCTCTTACAAGTTCTTGCAGCATAGCATATTTAGTTAATAAAGTTGCCCCCATAACTTACAATATTAAACTGGGTTGATTTAATTAAATTAACCTAACGGAGGATTTTTAAACCATGTTTAATAAAATTTTAGTCGCAAACAGGGGGGAAATAGCCTGCAGGATTATACGAGCCGCAAAAGAACTAGGTATTTCCACCGCTGCTATATTTTCCGATGCAGAGCCTACCGCCAGGCACGTAAAGATGGCCGATGAAGCCTATATGATAGGCTCCAATCCTCTCGATACTTATTTAAATTATCAATTGATTATAGACTTAGCTAAATCCATAGACGCGGATGCAATTCATCCCGGATACGGGTTTCTTGCAGAAAACGATGATTTCGCGAAAGCGGCGGAAGACAGCGGAATTAATTTTATCGGGCCTTCTTCCGAATCTATCAGGCTTATGGGCGACAAGGCAAAGTCAAAAGAGATTATGAAAAAAGCCGGAGTTACAACCGTTCCAGGGAGCGACGGCATATTAAAATCGGCTGAAGAAGGGGTGGAAATAGCCGAAAAAATAGGTTACCCCGTTCTTCTTAAGGCTACCGCAGGCGGCGGCGGCAGAGGAATAAGGCTTTGCCTGAATGCCGAAGAAGTCAGGTCGAATTATGATAACGCTTATTCGGAAGCACAGAAAGCTTTCGGCAACGGAGAACTTTTGTTGGAAAAATTTATCGAAAATCCTAAACATATAGAATATCAAATCTTAGGCGATAAATACGGTAATGTAATACATCTTGGCGAAAGAGACTGCTCTATTCAAAGAAAAAACCAAAAAATGCTCGAAATAGCGCCTTCAATAGTTTTAAACGAAGAAAAACGAAAATTTTACGGCGACGCCGCGGTTAAGGCATGCAAAGATATAGGTTATTACAGCGCCGGAACAATGGAATTCGTTTCCGATTTAGCCGGTAATATTTATTTCATCGAAATGAATACGAGGGTTCAGGTCGAGCATCCTGTGACAGAAAGCGTTACCGGAATAGATATAGTTAAAGAACAGATTAAAATCGCGGCCGGTAAAAAATTAGAAATTAAACAGGAAGACGTAAGTTTTAACGGATTTGCCATAGAATGCAGAATCAATGCGGAAGATCCAAAAAATGATTTTCGTCCGAGTATAGGAAACATAGAGCGTTATTATGTTCCGGGCGGCAACGGCATAAGGGTTGAAAGCGCCGCCTCCGCCGGTTTTGAAGTTACGCCGTATTATGATTCCTTAATAGGAAAATTAATCTGCTGGGCTAAAACTTTTGAAGAAGCTATCAATAGAACATATGTAGCTCTTGATTCTTACGAAATAAAAGGCATTAAAACCACAATACCTATATTGAAAAAAATAATTAAGCGGGAAGATTTTAAAAATGGTTTATTTTCTACTAACTATTTAAAAGAAAATCCAGAAGTTTTTGAATATGAAATACCCCGGGACAAAGAAGATTTTGTTGCATTTATAAGCGCTGCATTGTCGGCATATCACGGTTTGTAACAGGAGGAATAAATGAAAAATATCGAAACAATGTTAAAAGAAGGTTTAATCGAAATAGCAAAACCCAAAAAGATTCTTATTACGGATCTAACGGCGAGAGACGGACAGCAGTGTAAACTTGCGACAAGGGTTACTACCGACGATTTAATTCCTTTATGCGAAAAAATGGATAAAGCGGGTTTATACGCTTTTGAAGCATGGGGCGGAGCTACATACGATGTTTGTTTGAGATATTTAAAGGAGGACCCATGGGATAGACTGAGAAGAATTAAAGCGGTAATGCCTAATACCAAGATTCAGATGCTGTTCAGGGGGCAAAGCATAGTCGGCTACAGACCGAGAGCCGATAAGGTAGTTTATAAATTTGTAGAAAAAGCTTTAAAAAACGGTATTACGGTTTTCAGGGTATTTGATTCTCTTAACGACAACCGCAACATAGAAGTTGCCTGCAAGGTTATCAAGGAACTCGGCGGAGAATGCCACGTTGAAATAAGTTATACTAAAAGCCCCGTTCATACTTACGAAAAATGGATGCATTATGCCGACGAACTTTTAGAAATAGGACCGGATTGGATATCCTTTAAAGACGCTACCGGTATCATAATGCCGCTGGATACTTATAATATAATAAAAGGAATAAAAGAAAAAGTAGGAGATAAAATAAAGGTTTTGTTTCATAACCACGATATGAGCGGAACGGCGATAATGAATCATATGATGGCTATTTATGCGGGCATTGATATGCTTGACACCGTTCTTTCTCCTCTTGCATTCGGTTCTTCCCATCCCGCTACCGAAAGCGTAGTCGCGGCGCTTCAAGGTACGCCTTACGATACGGGCGTGGACTTAAAAGTTTTGGAAGAAGCCGCCGCTATAACCGCAAATATAAGAAAAAACTATAAAAAATATGAAACGGAATACGGCGGAGTTAATGCAAAAGTATTGATTCATAAAATCCCCGGCGGAATGATTTCGAATATGGCCGCTCAACTAAAAGAAGCTAATGCTTTAGACAAAATGGAGGACGTTTTAAAAGAAACCCCGAATGTAGAAAAAGACCTTGGCTATCCTCCGCTTTTAACCCCTTCGTCTCAAATAGTCGGGGTACAGGCCGTCTTAAACGTTATATCGGGCGAGAGATATAAAATGATAACCAAAGAAGTCAGGGATTACGTAGAAGGAAAATACGGGAATCCTCCCGGTCCGGTATCCAAAGAACTTATAGAAAAAATTATCGGTCCCGGCGGTAAACCGGATTATTCAAAACGTCCCAGCGACAGCGCAGACGTAAACGAATGGGATAAAGCGGTTAAAGAGCTCGGCGCGCTTGCAAAATCCGACGAAGATATACTGCTTTACGTCTTGTTCCCGCTGCAGGCTATGGAATTTTTGAAAGCCAGAGAAAGCGGACAGCTTGAAACGCCGGAAGTAACGCCCGGTACCGAAGAAATGATAGAAACCCGTGCCGGCGTTATAGAAAATACCGCGCCGGTCGAGTATGATATTACATATCACGGCGATAAATTCAGCGTTAAAATTGAAGGCGTAACCCCCAACCAGGAAGAAGGCAAGCCGAGGAAATACTATGTTAGAGTCGGCGGAAAACTTGAAGAAATTCAATTATTTTCAAAAGTAGAAGCTATAGTCGGCGGAGCGGGAATAGGAACAGGGAGACCGATTTCTTCAAAAGATAAGGCTACAAAGACTAAAAAAGGTCTCGAAACGGGCGACGTTACAGCCCCTATGCCGGGTAAAGTGGCTAAAATATTAGTCAAAGAAGGGGATAAGGTAGAAAAAGGTCAAACCATAGCTATGGTTGAAGCAATGAAAATGGAAAACGAAATTCATGCTTCTTCCGCAGGCGCTGTTAAAGCGATTTATGTTAAAGTCGGCGACAATATTACGCCCGACGATCCTCTTTTAAATATAGCTTAATACTTGATATAATATTTATAATTTAAACTTGAATATTGTCATTGCGAGCAAAGCGGACGGAGTCCAGCGTAGCTAAAATCTATTAATTAATTTTATCGAGGTTTTATATGAAGCTTTACGAGTACGAAACTTACGAGACCATATTTAAAAAATACGGCGTGCCTACCCCGAAATATTTAGTCGTTCAGCATCCGGGACAGAACGTAATAGATTTTGTAGAGCAGTACGGCGACGTGGTTATAAAATCGCAGGTTCTCGTCGGTAAAAGAGGCAAGGCCGGCGCCGTAAAATTCGCAAAAACCGGCGACGAAGCCAACGAGCACGTTCAGGCTTTAATGGAAGCGGAAGTTTACGGAGAACAACCGGTAAGCGTAATCATTCAAGAAAAAGCCTCTATAATAAAAGAATTATACATCAGTTTTACATATTCTTCTAAACCGAGGCGTCCGGTGTTCGTCGTTTCGCTTGAAGGCGGAATGGACGTAGAGGCGCAGGATCCTTCTAAAATATTTACTTTCGAAATAAACCCGCTCGAAGGGCTTTTTCCTTATAAGGTTAGAGAATATTTGATGGAAATCGGACTGGAAGACAGGCCCGTATTGAGACAGTTATCCGAAGTTATAGCCAATATGTATAAAGGATTCTGGAATTCCGAAGCAAGGCTGTTAGAAGTGAATCCTTTAATTATTGCGGGAGACAAGGCAAACCCGGATAAGCAGAAGATTCTTGCGATAGATGCCGTAACAATGATTGACGACGACGCAAGAATAGCTCCTTCAAAAATATATACCGCAAGGGGCGCAATGGGAAGACCTCTGACGGAAAGAGAAAAAGCCGCTCATTTAATAGACAGGGACGACCACAGGGGAAAGGCAGGTTCGTATGTAGAATTAGACGGAAATATCGGAATGATGACGTTTGGCGGAGGCGGTTCGACCATTGCCGCCGAAACTGTTTTCGCCCTTGGAATGAAGCCCGCAAATCTTACGGATATAGGCGGAAATCCGCCTGCGGAAAAGATGAATAAAATTTCAAAAATCATACTTTCAAAACCTGGATTAAAAGCCGTCTTAGTATGCGGCGGAACGGCAAGCAATACAAGAATAGACGTGACTTTAGGCGAAGGTTTGGTTTCGGCGGTAGAAGAGATGAAAAAAGACGGAACGTTCCCCGAAGGGATAGTCTGGGTTGTCAGGAGAAGCGGCCCCGAATATGAGAAAGGTTTAAAAATGCTTAATGAATGTTTCGTAAAAAATAATATAGAAGGGGTCATATATGATTCGGAACTTCCGCTAACGGAGGCGCCCCAAAAACTTTACGAGATTTTAAAATCTAAAAATTTAATTTAGTTCGTTAAAAGAATTGACCGGAGATTATTTATATGAAAGGCACTAAATTTTTAAACGACGGCACAGGCGTTATAGTAATAGGCATTACCGGAAGGGAGGCTTCCCAGGTCGTTATAGAATCCGAAAAGTTATTTCCCGGCATAGTAAAATGCGGAGTAACTCCCGGAAAGGGCGGAACGGTTCTGAAGGAAGAATGTCCGGTTCCGGTTTTCGATACCGTAAAAGAAGCTTTGAAGGTTAAAGAATTAAAGCAGTCCGTAAATACCGGTCTTATATACGTTCCTCCTACCTCCGTGCTCGACGCCGTTTATGAACTGATAGATAACGGCATTAAACTTATGTATATAATTACCGAACACGTTCCAATCAGGGATTCAATAATAATATACGAACTTGCTAAAGAAAAAGGCGTTACGATAGTCGGCGGAACGTCTTTGGGATGCTACGTCCCTTCCGTCGGAAGAATCGGCGCTATAGGCGGCAAAGACCCCAGTGTTGCATTTAAAGACGGCTCTATAGTCGTTCTTTCAAAAAGCGGCGGACTTACCGTTACCACCTCCGAGATGTTTAAAAGAAGGGGCTTCGGTATTTATATGGCTCTGGCGGTCGGCGGCGACGTTATAGCCTGCACGACTTTTGCCGATGTTCTGCCCGAACTCGAAAAAGACAAAAACGTTCAGGCATGTGTTATAATGGGAGAGCCGGGCGGCACATACGAAGAACAGGTTGCGGAGCTTGTCGCTAAAGGCGGATATACTAAGCCTTTGGCGGTGTTTGTCGCAGGCGTTTTCCAGGAGATGATGCCTGAAGGCGTTTCGTTCGGCCATGCGGGAGCAATAGTAGAAAGAGGAATGGGCAAGGCAACCAACAAGATAAAAATGCTTGAAGAAGCAGGCAAAAAAACCGGAACTATCAAGGTTGCCAAATTTTATCACGAATTAGTAAATTCGCTTATTTCGCTTGGAGTCAAGAGAGATTTTGAAGACGGTTCGTCGGATAACGTTAGGCCGTTATATAGCACTTTAAAGTAATTTTTTCGTAATATTTATAATATTAGTAATATACTATACTCTATGCTCCCTTAGCTTCTTCAATACCGTTGTCGAGGCTAAGGGAAGTTTAATTTAAAAATAAAAAAATAAATTTAAAATAAGGAGCGTTCATTTTTATGTCTGAAACGGTTTCTCAAAAAGAGTGGCGCAGCGCCATTACGTCTAATCAGGACGGCAAGATTCTTATAAGGGGCTACAATCTCGATAATTTAATAGGGAATAAATCTTACGCCGAGGTCTGTTTCTTGCTTTTAAAAGGCGAACTTCCAAACCAAAACGAAGCTAAAATGCTCGACGCAATTTTCGTTTCGTGCATAGATGCCGGCATAGCGGCGCCTTCTGCGGTTGCCGCAAGAACGGTATTTTCGGGAGGGAATTCTCTTAATGCCGCCGTAGCCGCGGGAGTCTTGACTTTAGGCGATGCACACGGAGGAGCTATAGAAAAAGCCGCCAAAATGTTTCAGGATTATTTAAAAGGCAAAGAAGGCATTAAAGACGCCGATATAAAAGCAATGGCGGCAAACATAGTGGACGATGCGTTAAAAAACAAAAAAAGGCTTGCAGGTTACGGGCATAAGCTTCATACCGTCGATCCAAGAACGAAAAGACTTTTAGACGTCGCTAAAGACTTAAACTTTGGAGGCGGCTACGTTAAACTTGCCGTAGGGATCGCGGACGAATTCAGGCTTAAAAAGCCCGAGCAGAAGCTTCCCCTTAACGTTGACGGCTGTATCGCCGCAATAATTTCGGATATGGGTTTCGATTACAGGCTCGGCAAAGGCTTCTTTATTATCGCCCGTTCCGCCGGACTCGTCGGCCAGGTTTTCGAGGAATGGATGAGGGAAAAACCCTTCAGGAGATTAGCCGCTAACCTCCACGAATACGATGGAGTGCCGGAGCGCGGTCTGTAAAAGAAAAGATATAGACTTCATGGGTAAATATGCGGAATCTTATTATAGAGGACCGATTTATGCAAAATCAGGCGACTGGAAAAATGCTACCGACGATTATATGACAGCCGTAGAACTTGACCCGAAATATACATACGACCCTGAAAGTTGCAATAAATAGTAAGAAAAAATAAAATAAAATCTATATTGAAATTTATAAATCAACGTAGTATAATATGTATATATGATATATACATATATTTATTGCATTTAAGGAGACGGTTAATGACGACCCAGATGATTATTAAAATTAATGCAGAATTAAAAGATAAAGTTGCGAGCATCGCTTTTTCGGAAAGAAAAAATTTAAGCGAGGTAGTAAGGGAACTGCTTGAAAATTACGTTAACGAAAGAGATATCGAAGGATATATAGACGAATTATGGTCAAATATAGGCAAAAAAATGACTTCTAAAGGCGTTACTTTGGAGAATGTCGAATATGCCGTTAAAAAGGCGAGAGAAAAGAAGAACAAAGGCCGTAATTGATACGAATGTTTTTATTTCGTCTTTTTTTGGGGGCAATCCAAGAAGGATTATTTCATATTGGGAAAAAGGAGAAATAATATGGTGCGTTTCAAAACCGATAATAGACGAATATATGGAAATTCTAAAGCGGCTCGGTTTAAAAAATGAAAAAGAATTAGACGATTTATTAAATTTATTTGCAAAAGGATTTAATTTAATATATTCCGCAAATATCCCGCATCTTCAAATAGTCGATGACGATCCCGACGACAATAAATTTATAGAATGCGCCGTTGCGTTAAAAAGTAATTATGTTATATCCGGAGATAAGCATTTAACGTCTTTAAAGGAATATATAGGCATTAAAATACTCACGCCTTTAGAGTTTATAAAATATATGGCATATTAAGAAGATATCTTATCGTTATTTATATTTATTGAAATTAAATTTTTTCCCTGTTAAAATTAAGTTAAAACATTTAAATAATAAATAAGGGAGGAACAGTTATGGACGATAAAGCGTTGACTATAGAATTCGTCAGGGTTACCGAACATGCCGCAATATCGGTTGCAAGGTTCATCGGCAGAGGCGACGAAAAAGCGGCGGACAGGGCTGCCGTAGAATCCATGAGGGACTCCCTTAATTATATCGATATAGACGGCGCTATAGTTATCGGCGAAGGCGAAAGAGACGAAGCTCCCATGCTTTACATAGGGGAAAAAGTAGGCAACGGAAAAGGGCAGAAGGTCGATATAGCCGTTGACCCGTTAGAAGGGACTACTTTAGCCGCTACGAGCGCTCCTAACGCTATCGCCGTAATGGCTATTGGCGACCATGGAAACTTTCTTCATGCCCCCGATACCTATATGCAAAAGATAGCCGTTGGGCCTAAAGCGAAAGGCGCTATCGACATTAATCTTTCTCCGACCGAAAATCTTCATAGAATTGCGGATGCCCTGAACAGATACGTCGAAGACCTTACCGTTATAATCCTTAACCGTGAAAGACATAAAACCTTAATAGAAGAAGTGAGAAAAGCCGGAGCAAGAATCCGCCTTATTCAGGACGGAGACATTGCGGGAGCCATAGCGACTGCCAAAGAAGATTCAGGAATCGACGTTCTTATGGGTATCGGCGGCGCGCCCGAAGGGGTCCTCGGCGCGGCGGCATTGAGATGCGTCGGGGGCGATATGCAGGGCAGGCTTGCTTTCAGGAATGAAGACGAAAAAGAGCGCGCCCTTAAAATGGGAATAAAAGATTTAAATAAAGTTTACGGTATCCAGGAACTTGCCGCCGGCGACGTGATATTTGTCGCAACCGGCGTAACTAACGGAGATTATCTTAAAGGCGTCGAGTTTTTTCACGGCGGGGCAAAAACATATTCGGTGGTTATGAGGTCTAAAACAGGAACTATACGGTATATCGAAGCGTTCCACTATTTTAATTATAAAGATATAAAATGAATAGAGACTATGAAAATTGATTCAATATATTATATTATATCGTTAGGGACATATATTATAAAAAGAGTATCTTATGAAAGTTTTTATTACGGGCGGTACAGGATTTGTAGGTTCGGTCGTATCCGAAAAAATTAAATCTTCCGGAGTTTCCGTTGCGCTTCTGGAGCGTAATAAAAAGAAAATCCCGCGCTTAAAAGAACAGGGCTTTGAAGTTTTAGAGGGAACGCTTGAGGAAAAAAGCGCCGTTAACGGTTTTCTGTCCGCAAATAAATTTGACGCCGTAATAAATCTTATAGGTATAATAAGAAGCCTCCCCGGTTTTTCCTTTCGGAAGGTTCATGTAGATTATGTAAATACGCTATTAGACATTGTAAAGGGAAACGGCATAGATAGATTTATTCATATGAGCGCTCTCGGCGCGGCTGAAAACAGCGATTCCGAATACTTTTCAACGAAATACGAAGGCGAATCCCTCGTCAGGAATTCCGGTTTGAAATGGACAGTTTTCCGTCCATCTTTGATTTTCGGAAATAACGCCGGTTTTTTCGACGACATAATCGACTTGGTAAAAGCAAGAGCATTCGTTCCTATAATCGGAACCGGCGAAACTAAATTTGCGCCGATAGACGTCTTTTCGGTAGCGGAGGCGTATAGTAATTCTTTATATAATGAAAAAACGATAAATAAAGCATTTCAGCTGTGCGGTCCGGATATATTCACGTTTGAGGGCATTATAGATTTAATTATGGAAATTTCTCCGCCGAAAAAGCTGAAAATTCATGCGCCGTCTTTTATAGCCGAAAAGTCTTTAAATTTTATCGAAAAATTATCATCGTCTTTATCGAAAAATGCCCCTGTAACATCGGACCAGATAAGGATGTTGAAATACGACAATGTCTGCGAAACAGATAAGGACGGGCAGGATAACGATGAATTGTTCGGGTTAAAAAGAACGCATTTAAAAGATTGGCTGGCGGATTATCTTGCTTAAAAAGGTGTCCTGACGTTTTTAATGTAAATATTAAAAATCACATAATATGTACCATTTGATATTTAATATATATTAAATATGCCGGCAGAAAACGAAAAAATTTTAATAGTTCAACTTGCCGACCCGGAAAAGGAACCGGAAAAATCAATAGCGGGTCTTATATTTGCAAGAACTCTTGCCGTAATGGAAAACGATATCAATATATTCAGCATGGCGAGGGCGCCTTTGCTCTATACCAAGAATATAGCCGAAAATCCTCTTATAGATAAAAAATTTAAGGATTTAATAATCGAGAATCTTACCGAATTATTAAAATATTCTCACTCCGTATCGATTTATATCTGCTCTAAGAGTAAAGAACTTTTATCATTAGACGAAAGCATGCTGATTCAACCCTTTCAAATCGCCGGAATGTTCACCCTGCACAATTTAAAACAAAACTCCGGCCATACCTATTTCTTTTAATCTATACCTTAACTCAACGTTAGAAACTATTAAAATAAAAGATTTATCAAGTCTTCTAAGCGTCTGCTGGAGAGAGCTATAATTGCAAAGAGCGATACCGCCATTTTCTTTTCTAAGTT
Source organism: bacterium (assembly GCA_027318865.1). GTDB lineage: Bacteria > SZUA-79 > SZUA-79 > Acidulodesulfobacterales > Acidulodesulfobacteraceae > Acidulodesulfobacterium_A. Next base: position 13,215 of record DAHVOJ010000022.1, read on the forward strand.
TAGGAATAAGATTAACCGCCTGATAGGAATAGCTAATGCTCTTATTTTCTTTCTCGTAAAGTTCTTTTCTTTCTGCAAGAGCCTGATTATAAAGAGACCTGTGACTATCAAGTTGAGAGACAAGGGATTCCTTTTGTTTTTTGGTAGGATAAAGCCTATATTTATAAGATTTAAGCATTTACTTGCCTTTCTGGTTAGCTATGTAATTTTTAATAACCGTGTCGCTTACAAACCCAGCCGTTCCGGCGTAATAACTACGGGACCACAAAGTTGGAAGTTTTTTTCTAAGATGTTCGTATTTATTTCTGAGTTCGTGAGACGTAAAACCTTTAAATTGCTGAACTATATAATGAACCGGCAATGTGGGTTTTGCCGAGACGAAAAGATGAATATGATCCGGCATAATTTCAAAACCGCCTATTTCAATATCAAGTTCTTCGGCTTTTTTTTCTATCAGTTCTTTAAGGTCGCTTGCCACGGAACCGGTAAGAATGGATTTGCGGTATTTAGGACACCATACAAAATGATAGTTGATATTATAAACACAACCTGGAGATATTTTATATCTGTCATTCATATATATAATTATAATATATATCTGTTAATTAGTCAAATTAATTTAATATTTAAAAAAGGCGTGGACGCAATTCGCCTGATGGCTAAAGCCGCCAGTCCCCTTGCGTGATTTATTATGGATGCTTATAATAATAAAAAACAGGAAAACGAATTTTACGTTCAATGGCATTTTATCGATTCTTGCAATTTAAGATGCATACATTGCTATCAAAACGATTATAACCATAAATCATTAGACTTGAATATTCTTGAAAATATATTTAGAAAATTAGACGAAGCAATGGCAAAATGGAATATGAAATGCTTCGTTTCTCTTACCGGCGGAGAACCTTTTTTAAAACCGGAAGGCCTTTTTTATTTAATGGATTTGATTGAAAGTTCGGATAATTTCAAAAAATTTGCGATTTTGACAAATGGAACGCTTATGGGTAGCGAATTAATTAAAAAGATTAAAAATTATAAAAAATTGTCGGAAGTTCAGGTTTCCCTTGACGGACACGATGAAAAAACTCACGACGGCGTAAGAGGAGAGGGAACATTTTTGAAAGCCGTAAATTCTGTTGCAATGCTTAAAAATTCAGGAATTAAAACCGTCGTAATGTTTACTCTCCACAAAAAAAATATCGGATCGGCATCCAATATGCCCAAACTTGCGGCATCGTTAAACGCCGACACTTTAACCGTCGAAAGAATGACGACCATGACCGATGCCGAAACGGAAGAATTTTTTATTGAACCCTCCGAATTAAAAAAAATTTATTCCGATGTTTACAGTACGGCAAAAGTCGAATTTAAAAATAAAAATACTAGACTTTCGACATCACGTCCGCTATGGAATTTAGTGGACGAAAATGCCGGCGGATACTGCCCGATAGGATTATCCTCGTTATGCATACTGCATGACGGCACTTTGCTTCCCTGCAGAAGGCTCTATCTGCCGCTCGGGAACATTTTAACCGACGGACTTTTTAAGGTATGGTATAATTCCGATATCTTATGGCAGTTAAGAAAAAAAAACGGTAAAAGCGAATGTACGAACTGCGTCCATTTGGACAGGTGCGGCGGCTGTAAAGCCATAAGCTATTATTACAATAAGGATTTAAATTCTAAAGATCCGCAGTGCTGGATATAATAAGCGGAATAAAGCGTAAAATAATTCACATGATTAATAAAAAATGCTGATACTTACCGATATTGCGTCTCTAAAACGAGAGGGAGATAATTTCATGTTTTTTGACAATATCAGCGGTAGTATTTATAAGCTTAACGAATTGTCCTATGAAATTTTATCTCTTTGCGACGGAAAAAATACGAATGAAGATATATTATTAAAAATAACAAAAGAATTCGACGTGACGATGCAGGAAGCAAAAAAAGATTTTGAAACTTTAATACGCGCTCTTTTAGATAAAAAATATATCTATGATAACGAATGTTAAAAAGGAGGTGAATTTTATGAAAAAGGTTTATAATGCGCCGCTGTTTCTTGAAATCCCTGCGGAAGAATTTTATGCTTTAATTACCGAGGGATACGGATTAAAGGATTCGTGCTACTCCTGAAAGGAGTGCAAATAGGCGCAGTTTGCGCATTGAGTCAACATTCCCTAACCCTATTTATGATTTTATAAAAAGCGGTTAGGGATTTTTTAAAAGAAAATAAAGATTATATATTTTCATAGATTTTATACCTTTTTTTTGCAATAGGCAAAAGAAAACTTTTCAAAAAAGATAGGTTATAATTTCGTTTAAGAAAATTACAGGGGTTTCCTTCCGCAAACTTTTTGGCTATATAACTATATCCAAAATCCCCAAATTTTTCTATCAGATATCTGTTAACAAGAGATGTTTCCAACATCGGTTTAACCTCTTTTTTCCAAAGAGAATCATAATCAGAGCCTGTAATTATACTCATTGCAGCCAGATACCCGGATATAATAGCATACCTCAATCCGAACCCCCAGAGATAATCCTGAAACCCGGCCGATTCCCCGACATATATCTTTTTATCAAAAGCGTTGGTATCTCTGATGAAGAAATTCCCGAATCCGCCGAATCTTTTTTCATTTTTAATATCGATATTTTTTTCATTTTGGAAAAAATTAACCAAATTTTTAAAATATTTTTTTGTATTTTTAAAATCTTTATAAATAACCGTCGCCATAGTTCCAAAACCGTCATTTATAAGAAGATACGCATAGCCCTTAGGCGCAATTTCGTCATTAAAGAGTACCGATGCCAGATTTTCCGCTCCGGTATCGAATGTTACGCCTGCCGCAATAAAATCGGCTCTTTTTGGACCTGTGGCGATTATGGTTTTTCCTTCGCAGGATTCGATACGGCGGTTAAAAACTATTTCGCCCCCCCAACAAACAGCCTGCTCCTTAAGTCCGTTATCAAGAGAATTGTTGGCGGCGCCTCTTTTTACAAGATAAAAAATAGGTCTCTCCGATTTTATTTTAAGCGGGGCTATTCTTGGAGCATATATATCGCCTCCGTGATAAGGAATGCAAAGAAAATTAATATCTATGCCTATATCTTTTAAAAGCATGGTAATATCTTTATCGGAACTCCAATTTTCTAATCCTTGGAAATCTCCGTTCATCCGATGGCCGACGCACGGCGACATATCGTAAACCTTTGGTTTGTATCCATATTTTGCCAGAACAATGGCGGCGGTTAAACCGGCTGGTCCGGCTCCTGCGATATTTATTTGATTTTCCAATTTTGAGTTCATTATTAAATTATATATACTCATCTTAATTTTAATACTACCATAATTTGACGCTTTTTCAAGCGGCAGAGGGATAAGTGTCAAGGGATAAGGTGCAGAAGGATAGGCTGACCCTAATCCCGATTTAGAAATTTTTATATATGAATTGCCGTAATTTTTTATGGTATAATAATTTTTTGCCGGATTTTTTACATAAAACCATAAAAAATTATCGATTTAGATGCCCCTGATTTTTCTAAGGAATATAAGTCGTTGAATTACGAGTTCAAATATCAAGACAGAACGATTATAAATTCTTTTTTAACCGGAATAAACGATGTATCGGACATCCTTATTATAAAAAACGGTTTATTAACGGACACTTCTTTTTCTAATATAATTTTGTTTGACGGAGAAAAATGGATTACCCCCGACACTTACCTTTTAAACGGAGTGAAAAGACGCCGTCTTTTAGAAAACAACGAGATAATAGAAAAAAAGGGTTTCTACCTACGACCTAAGCCGCTTTCAAAAAATATCCCTGATAAACGCAATGCTCGAACCGGAAGATATTACGATAGATATTTGCAGCGTAGTATTTTAATATATTTATTCAAATAATCGTCATTCCTAAAAGCCAATTAATTATAAGTATCTTGCGAACCATCCCGCGCTTAAGCGGGCAACTTCTTCCAGCGCCCCCGGTTCTTCAAAAAGATGAGTAGCTCCCGGTATAATTTCAAGTTTCTTTTTTGCCGGAATATTTTTATAAGCGGTTCTATTTAATTCGATAACCTCAAAGTCGTTCCCTCCGACTATTAACAGCGTCGGCGCCTTAACCTCAGGTAAACTCTCCATGGTAAGGTCTGGACGGCCGCCCCTTGAAACGACGGCATAAATAATGCTTGGTCTTTTTGCAGCTGCGATTAGAGCCGCCGCGGCTCCGGTGCTTGCCCCGAAATAACTTAATTTTAGACCCTTTAAGGCCGGTTCTTTAACCAGCCAATCTGTAACGTCGATAAGCCTATTTGCAAGAAGTTCTATATTGAACCTGTATTCCGCCGTATAATTATCGATTTTTTCCTCTTCTGCGGTAAGAAGGTCAAAGAGGAGCGTGCCGAGATTATTTTTGTTTAAAATGCCTGCCACATAATTATTCCTAGTGCTGAACCTGCCGCTCCCGCTCCCGTGGGCAAAAATAACCAACCCCTCGGCTTTTTTGGGAATTTTTAAATTACCG
>DAHVOJ010000023.1 GCA_027318865.1 bacterium
TCTTTCAAAAAATTTAAATTATATCGTTGCGAAGAACAGAAGAAATATTAACGGAAGTCTTAAAAATATTAATGCAGATACAAAAAAATTAAAACTTACCCTTAATCAACTTTATGGAATATCTTCCAAAATAAACAACGGACAGGGAACCATAGGAAAACTCGTCAATAGAAATTCCGTTTACGATAACTTGAACGGTTCGCTCAAAGGAATTAATACTATGGTCGGCGGATACAGCAGTTTTAAGGTAAAAGTCAATATGAGTTCCCAGTATCTCGCAAGAAGCAAAGGTTCGGTTTCGCAGGTAAACGTTAAACTTCAACCGTCTCCCGGTCATTATTACGAACTTGGCGTGGCTTCGGTTCCTATGGGTTACGGCAATACTTACGGAGAAACGCAGACGACCACTTACACTGCTAACAGTCCTCCTTCGGGGCAGTTTTATCCGTCGAGCGTGACTACCGACACGACTCAATACAGTTATTCCAACAGTATAAAATTTAACGCATTGATAGCCAAGAATTTTTATAACTTTACGCTTCTTGCGGGGTTACTTTATTCAACGGGAGCGGTAGGGGTTGACTATTATGTCCCAAATACGGGGAAAAACCTCAAACTTTACGCAAGAGCGTTCGGATTTAATTCCGATAACAACGGCGTAAGCGAAGATATTAACGCAGGGGCGGCATATACCTTTTACAGGCACATATTTTTAGATGCCGGATACGACAATATAACAAATAATTCTCAAAGATCGATATATCTCGGAGGCGGAATCAAATTTACCGATAAAGATCTTAAGTATCTCATAGTAGGCGGCAAAATGCCCTGATGTATTAATGTAATTTATATGCCTATAACTTTTATATAGAAATATGACCTCAAAGAAATATAAACTTACAAGCATGACAAGCGCCCATGGCTGAGGGTGCAAGATAGGTCCGGAGGACCTTTCAAAAATTTTAGAAAAATTATCCGTGCCTCAAAACGACAATGTTTTAGTCGGATTTGGATATAAAGACGATGCCGGGGTTTATAAGATAAACGACGATACCTGTCTTATTCAGACTGTCGATTTTTTTACGCCGGTGGTGGACGACCCTTATACTTTCGGTCAGATCGCGGCGGCAAACGCTCTTTCAGACGTTTATGCTATGGGAGGAAAACCTATAACCGTATTAAATATCGCTTGCTTTCCAATAAACGAAATCGATAAAGAAGTATTTAACCTTATCCTGAACGGCGGATTAGATAAAATTAAAGAAGCCGGCGCCGCTCTCCTCGGAGGTCACTCGATTGACGATAAAGAAATAAAATACGGGTTAAGCGTGACGGGAATATGTGGAATTAACGATATTTATTCCAATCAAGGCGCAAAACGGGGAGATGTTTTATATTTAACTAAAAGTCTCGGGACGGGATTTGTCGTTAGCGCAATATGCACCGATTTTCTTGAAAAGGAAACTCTCGACGAAGCCTCGATATCTATGTCCAAACTTAATAAATATGCGTCCGAACTTGCCGTTTCTATAGGGGGCGTAAATGCCGTAACCGACGTTACGGGATTCGGACTGGTCGGACATTTAAGCGAAATGATGATAGCCAGCGGTGTTTCATGCGAAATATATTTGCAGTCGTTGCCTTTAATAAAAGGGACGGTAGAATTGATAAAAAGAGGTATAAATCCTGCAGGAACAAAGCGTAACAGGAAATATTTTGCCGCATATACCGCAGTTAAAAACGGACTCGACGGAAATTTATTATGGACGGCATTCGGCGCTGAAACTTCCGGCGGGCTGATTTTTTCCGTTTCACATATGAAAGCCTCGCAATTTGAAGAAGCTTTTAAAAATAAAGGCGAACCCCTTTATAAAATAGGCAGGGTTTTAGATGGAGGCGTAAAAGACGGTATTTATATTGATATTATGAAGCAAAATATAACTAATTAACTTAACTGCGGTAAATGAACGGGATATTTTCTATAGGGGTTGATTTAGGCACTACCACGGTTGCCGCGGTTTTAACGGATGGCAAAAAAAAAGTTTATCCCTCTAAAAGCATTACAAATTTTCAGTATCCGGAATTCGGTCTGGATTCCGTAAAAAGGATACAGAACGGTTTAAATAAAGATTCGGTTGAAAAACTGCAGGAAAGGGCGGTATCGACTATAAACTCCCTTATAGACTCGTATAAAAATGAATTAGGTTTCGATTATGAAGATATAAACGAAATCGTAATTGCCGGAAATACCGTTATGGAAATGGCATTTTGCGGCTATCCGTTAGTTTCGCTTTCAAAACCTCCGTACAGACCGTCTTCCGAAATTTTTTTCCCCGATAATACCGATTATATTCCCGGTTTTAATATTAAAAACAAAAAAATGTTTGTTTTCCCGGCGCTAGACGGATTTATAGGCGGGGATGCCGTTGCTTCTATTTACTATTTAGATATGCATATCAGAAACAAACCCGCTTTCATAGCGGATTTTGGAACTAACGTCGAAATTGCCGTCGGCTGTAAAGACAAAATATTTACGACATCCGCTCCCGCAGGTCCTGCATTTGAAGGCGGAAATATAAAATTCGGAATGACTGCCGCGGACGGCGCTATTTCCGAAACGCTTCTCGAAAAGGGCGCTTTTAAGATTAAAACTATATCCGGTTCATATCCTTCCGGAATTTGCGGCAGCGGTATAATGAGCCTTATGTATGAACTTTTGAAGGAAGGGATAATAAATGAAAACGGTATGATATTGTCCCCCGAGGATACAGAATCCGAGAATTTTACCGTTGTAAAAAAAACGGAAAAAAAAGGTGAAAATGAAATTATTATTTATTTTGACGAAAAAAATAATATAAAGTTTTTTCAGGAAGACGTCAGGCAGTTTCAGTTCGCAAAATCGGCAGTAAAATCTGCATCCGAAATATTGCTGGAAAAATTTAAAATTTCGGATTATTCGGATTACGACGTATTTATTTCAGGGACGTTTGGCAGCCATATAAAACCGGATATTATAGATTTAATAGATATTTTTCCTTTTAAAGAGAAAAATATCGGTTTAATAAACGATTCGGTTCTTTCGGGATGTTTAAAATATATTCTATCGGATGAGTCGCAAAGAGAAAAAGATATAGGAAATATAGTTAAAAAGTCTAAAAATTTTCCGCTTTCGGGAAGCGGAATTTTTCAAAAATATTTTATTAAGAATTTATCGTTTGCGCCTTTAGTTGACCGCAACCTCCGTTAATAGAGCCGGCTTTAGAAAATCTAACCGTTACCGTAAACCCGGCTTTTAATAATTTTAATTTAAAATTGTAGGCAGCAGTATCTTCGGATTTTTCGTAGCGTTTCAAATATATGGAGTTTTCCGCTTTATTTAATGGAATTAAATTAAATTTTACTTTTGCCGGAGAAAACATATTGATTATTCTTTTGGCGTCTTCCGCGGCATCGTTTACGCCTTTTATAAGCACATACTCTATGGTTATTTTATTATGAAGGGAAGGTTTTTTCAGGTTTATAAGTTCTATTATTTTTTCTATAGGAAATCTTTTATTTACGGGCATTAACATATTTCTTGTTTTATTATCGGAAGCGTTAAGCGAAATAGCAAGTTTATACTTATAATCGTTTATATCGAAATGCCCTAAAATATTAAGCAAACCGCAGGTTGAAATAGTTATTTTTCTTGGAGCGATGCCGATAAACTTATCGTTTGATATTATATCTAAAGATTTTCCAACTTCATCTATGTTATCTAACGGTTCGCCCATACCCATAAAAACGATGTTCGTAATTCTTTCGCCTGTGTCGTTTTCTACGGTAAATAACTGAGAAATTATTTCACCGGACGTTAGATTCCTGAAAAAGCCCATACCTGAAGTTTCACAATAAACGCATCCCATTCTGCATCCGATCTGGGAAGAGACGCACAGCGTTTTTCTGTTTTTATGGGTCAACAATACCGATTCGATAATACCGCCGTCTTCCAATTTTATTAAATATTTTTTGGAATTCCCGTTGTCGTCGTTTTCATATTTAGTATCTATTATTTTCGGGAAGACGACATAAAAATCGTCATCGAGTTTTTCTCTTAACTGTTTAGAAATATCGGACATCGCAGAAAAATCAAAAATTCTGCCCGAATAAATCCACCTCATAACCTGTTCCGCGCCGTATTTCTTGAATCCGTTGCCGACGCAGTATTGTTCCAGTTCTTTTTGCGACGCGTCCAATATATTTTTTTTGATATTCATATCTTAAATAGTTTTGTAATAATTTATTAATTTTAACGTTTATTAACGTTTATTACCGCTTGTCTTTATAGGTAAAATATGATAGATTTTAAATAATATATTTGTCAACTATTTAGTTATTATATCATTTGTTCGTTTTTATTGGAACTGTGCATAAAAAAAATTTTTAAGTAAAATTTAACTACAAAAGCAGATTGGTTCGAATAATGAATAAAACGACGCAATTAAGCAGTTATAACGCGGGCGAAAATATTTACGCAAAAAGCATAAAAATTGTAGAATCTCTTGTGGAAGGAAATAATCATTTTAACGCCTATTCCTATTTAGAAAAACAAATAGTAAAGAGGGTTATTCATGCTACAAGCGATATAAGTTATGCGGAAACCGTCTTTTTTACGAATGATTCCGCAGAAAAAACAATAAAACTCCTTAAAGAAAAAACAGCTAAAAAAGAACCGTTAAAAATTGTTTGCGATTCGGAAATGACGAGAGCCGGAATAAGCAAAAACGTCAATAGAGACGTCATCCTCGATTTAAACTGTTATATAAATTCTACAAAAATGTTTCCTTCCATAGAGGAAACAAAATCTGCTTTTTCGATAAAGTTAGCCGTAAACGAAATATTTCCAGATATTATAGTCATAGGCAACGCCCCGACCGCATTGATTGCGGCTATGGAGCATTGCGGCAATTTATATAAAACGACGGATTACAGGCCTTCTTTAATTATAGGCATGCCGGTAGGTTTCATAGGCGCCGCGGAATCTAAAATTAAGCTATATGAAAATGATTTTTTTAACGCTATAGGAAATTTCGGAAATTCGGGCGGCAGTTCTTCTGCCGCTGCAGTAATGAACGCTTTATTGCGGGAGAGTTTATGAAGGAGAATCATTTCAATTATTCGGTTTTTTTTGTCGCGGTTTTTTTGTTAATATCGATTATAGAGTATAACCCTTATAATGCGGCAGCCGATATTTATATGAGAATCGGCAAAAACGGAACGGTGCATTTTTCTAATGTTCCTGTTTCAAACGGATACACTCTTTATATGCACACCGAAAATAATAAAATAAGCCATTTTAACAATTACGAGCATATTTTATACAAAAAAATAATTATAAAAGCTTCAAAAAAATATAACGTAAGTCCGGAACTTGTAGAAGCGGTTATCAAAGCCGAGTCTGGATTCGAAAAAGACGCTGTTTCGGATAAAGGAGCCGAAGGTCTGATGCAGCTTATGCCTCAAACGCAAAGAATGTTTGATGTAACCGATCCGTTTAATCCTTCTCAAAACATATACGGCGGTACGAAATATTTAAAAAGCCTTATAGTGAAATACCGCGGTAATCTGCCGTTGGCTCTCGCCGCTTATAACGCCGGCAGTAAAGCCGTTAATAAATACGACGGCATACCTCCGTATAACGAAACGCAAAATTACGTAAAAGAGGTAATAGGCTATTACAAGGGGAAATAAACGCTAAAAGATGAAAAAATGAAAAATAAAAAACAGATATACAATATTCCTAATATTCTTACCTTTTCAAGAATCTTGATTATACCGGTAATATTCTTTCTGCTGTTTTTTAAGGAAGAAATTTACGGCATATTTGCCGCAGTTTTATTCTTTATCGCAATTTTAACAGATTTTATCGACGGTTATATCGCAAGAAAAAAAAAGATTGTAACAAATCTGGGAATTTTTTTAGATCCTATTGCCGACAAACTGCTTGTTATTACTATTCTTGTTATGCTTATACCTTTGAAAAGAATCCCTGCATGGGTGGTAGCGGTGATAATATTCAGAGAAATATTCGTTACCGGATTAAGGGCGATCGCAAGCGAAAAAGGTATAATTATTCCGGCAGGTAAAGAAGGAAAATGGAAAACGGCATTTCAAATGTTCGGAATATTTTGCCTTCTTATTTATTATAAGCATTTTTATTTAAATTTTGGAGATATAGGATTGATTCTTATTTTTATAAGCATACTGTTTTCTTTGATTTCTTCATATAAATATTTAAAACGTGTATCGGGTATTCTTCTCGGAGGATAAATTATTTCTTTCCAATATATCTAATTTTGCTTCTTCCAAAAGCAGGTCGTAATTTTTATAATGTTTTTTCAAGTTCAATTCTGAAATACCGTATTTTAATACCGGTTTTACATTTTCGGGAAACTTTAGAAGAGCGGCAAATTCATCCTTTATCCTTTTAAATTTTTTGTCGGCGTTTTCGTAATCGGTGTGAGGAAGAATCACCGTAAAGTTATTAAAATCTATTCTGAAAATTATATCTGTTTTTCTCAATTTCTGCTTAAAATAAATACCTATATATTTAAGCACCTGATTAAGTTTTTCGTTTCCAAGAGACTGCCCGAAGAAGACTAAATTTTCAAAATAAAATACTGAAACGGACAGAGGCAGACAGTACCTTTCCGCCCTTTCGGTTTCCCTTGAAAAAAATTCTTTAAATTGATTTTTCAGGAGCAATCCGGTAATTTCGTCAAAAACGCAATTATTTGCGCCTGACCTTGCGCTTGAATTTAGAATATATTTTACTAAAGGCGTAAAGTCGTGAAAGATAAACAAAGTACCGAAAAAAAGGCCGAACTTGTTTAAAAGCGTCATACTTTCTATATGAAAAAATTTTCGTTCTATTTTATTCGATGCCGTTTTTAAATCCAATTTTTTATTAACCGTTATTCCGGTAAGTTCATTTATACGCGTTATATCTTCCGGTAATTTTTCGTCGTATGAAACAAATATGGTTTCTTTAGAAGAATTGGAAAGTATTTTTGCAGGTTCGTTCATATAGAGGATTTCGCCCTTAACGCTTTTTATAGCGATAGGCATACTTGAAGAAGCAAACGATTTGCTATAATCCAGATCCATAAACGGATCGGATTCGAAAAGATGGACTTGATTTAAAATATCCATAAATTTTTAAAATGAATCATTTTAAAATTGAATTTTTTTTTAATATATTTTATACTGTTTATAAAGAGTTATATGTTTAATTCAACGATAATTTAATTCAAATATAAATTAATTATACATCAATAAAATATAAATATGAATAAAGAATATGCTTTTTTTTGGGGATGCACCATACAGGCAAAGTTTCCATTTATGGAAAAAGCTACAAGATTGGTTTTAGACAGATTAAATATAAAATACAGGGATATCGATTCTTTTACCTGCTGCCCCGAAAAATCTTTAGTAAAAAATATCGACGAAATTCTTTTCGATTTAACCGGAATCAGAAATATCGCTCTTGCCGAAAATGACAATGTCGATATTATGTCGGTTTGCACAGGGTGTTATTCAAATCTGAAGCAAATAAGGGCAAAGGTTGCATCCGATCTTCCATATCAAAAAAAAATAAATGAAACCCTTGAAAAATTAGATCTTAATTTTTCGGGTAAAACCTCCGTATATCATTTTATCGAGCATCTTCACGACGAAGTAGGACCCGATAAAATCAGGGCAAACGTTAAATATCCCCTTAAAGGCTTAAATATCGCGATACACTACGGATGCCATTTAGTCAGGCCTTCCCATGCCATTAATTTCGATTCCCCGTTCGACCCGCGTAAATACGACAATATTTTAAAAGCGCTCGGAGCAAACGTCGTTCAGTATAAAAACAAAATGATGTGCTGCGGACAGGCGTTGGACAGGGTTGACGAGCATGATAAATCGCTTGTTATGGCCAGGATAAAATTAGATTCTATTAACGAGAGCAAAGCCGATGCAATTTCTACCGTGTGCCCCTCATGCTTTACCCAGTTCGATACAAATCAATTTATGCTGTTAAAAGAAGGGCTTAACCGCCAGATTCCGGTTATAACATTGGAAGAGCTTATGTGTCTGGCTTTCGGCATAGAGGGCGCCGAAGATTTTATATTACAGCACAAAATCAAAGCTGTAAAATTTATGGAAAAGTTTAACGGGATAAAGGCACTGACAGACTACTCTACCGTTTTTGACAGAGATTCTTTAGTCAGATGCTATAATTGCGGCGCATGCAAAAACGATTGTCCGATGAGTCTTTCGTTTGAATCCTACGACCCGCCTTTAGTCATAAAAATGATTTTAGAAAACGACGTCGAAAGGGCGATGTCTTCAAAAATAATATGGGAATGTCTTGAATGTCATACCTGCGTCGAATTGTGCCCCCAGAATTACAGTTGGGAAAAAATCCTTACTATACTTAAAAATATTGCGTTCAAAAACGACGTCGGTCCTCAGAAAGTTAAAAAAGCCGGAGAGCTCTTCTTTAAAACGTTAAGGCTCGGCGACCCGCAGGATGGGATGCGGAAAAAATTAGGGCTTCCGCCGGTAAAAAAGGTTTTAGATGCCGAATTTAAAAAAATATTAGACGACAATATCTTATAGTTTTGTTGTTAAAAAAATGTATATATGCTATATTTAATTTGATATTATTTATAAATTTATAAAAACCGAGGTATTCAAGTGTTAAAAATAAAAAATAGATTCAATGCCGAAAGGGATATATCCGGTTGCGGGTTATGCGGTATTATTAATGCAAAAAAGGTTAAGACGAACGGCAGCGATATAAAAAAAGCGATATCGGTCGAACACGACAGGGGAAACGGCTTGGGCGGCGGTTTTGCCGTTTACGGCAACTATCGGGATTACGCAGAACTGTATGCTTTTCATATAATGTACGATAATCTTCCGGCTAAAGCCGACGTCGAAGAATATCTTAGAAAAAATTTTATTATAGAAAAAGAAGAACCTATTCCTATATTCAGAACATCTAAAATTTATGATCATCCATATCTTCACCGCTATTTTATAAAGCCTAAATCCGACAGGCAGGATAAATTATTTCATGAACTGGGGGATGATGATTTTGTAGTAAACAGCGTAATGCTCATTAATCAAAATTATGACGGAGCTTATGTTTTTTCAAGCGGAAAAAATATGGGGGCATTTAAAGGCGTCGGTTATCCGGAAGATATAGCGGATTTTTATAAACTCGAAGAAATAGAAGGGTACATGTGGACGGCGCATAACAGGTTTCCCACCAATACCCCGGGTTGGTGGGGAGGAGCGCATCCTTTTACTCTTCTGGACTGGTCTATCGTGCACAACGGAGAAATATCTTCTTACGGCATCAATAAAAGATATTTAGAAATGTATAAATATAATCTTGCTTTAAGAACGGATACGGAAGTTATTACGTATATTTTAGATCTCCTCATAAGGAAACATCGGCTTCCTGTCCGTATTGCCTTAACCGTCCTTGCTCCCCCGTTTTATCAGAAAATAGACAAAATGGACGGCGATAAAAAAGAGTTATTTACCGCATTAAGGCAGATTTACGGAAGCGCGCTTTTAAACGGACCTTTTGCGATAGTATTCGGATACTCTAACGGTATGGTCGCAATGAATGACAGAATTAAGCTTAGACCTCTCGTTGCCGCATCATCGGGAGATTTTACCTATGTTGCCTCCGAAGAAGCCGCAATAAGAGCCGTGTGTCCATCTCCGGATATGATATGGTCCCCAAAGGCAGGAGAACCAGTTATGGTTGAATTTGAAGAAAAAAAGGTGCCTCAGAAAGGGGGATTAATAAATTTATGACTAAATCTTCGTTTTCCAATATACAATCGGAATATTTAGCCATTATAGACCATAATAAATGCGTCAGATGCAAAAGATGCATACAGAATTGCGGCTGGGGAACATACAGTTTCGGCGGCGATAAGATTATTGCAGACCATTCTAAATGCGTAGCATGCGGCAGGTGTTACACCTACTGTCCGGAGGGAGCCATCTCTATAATTAAAAATCCTACCAGAATCAGAGAAAATGCAAACTGGCAGGAAAATCTCGTAAAAAATATATGGAGACAGTCTGAAACCGGAGGTATCGTTATTTCGGGTATGGGCACTACGTTTAAATACAAGAAATATTTCGACCATATTCTTTTAGATGCCTGTCAGGTTACCAATCCTTCTATTGACCCCCTGCGTGAACCTATGGAACTCAGGACATTTCTCGGTAAAAAACTTTCAAAATTAGATATGGAAATCGATGAAAAAGGCGAACCTGTTTTAAAAACAAAAATGCCTCCGCAGATAGAACTGCAAACCCCTTTTGTTTTTGGAGCAATGTCTTACGGTTCTATTTCTCTTAATGCGCAAAAAGCATTGGCTCTGGCGGCAAGAGCGCTGGGAATTGTTATGAATACCGGAGAAGGAGGACTTCATGACGATTTAGTTCCGTTCGGCAAGAACGTCATAGTTCAGGTCGCTTCGGGAAGATTCGGGGTTCACAGGGATTATTTAAACAGCGGTATTGCTGTAGAAATTAAAATAGGGCAAGGTGCAAAACCCGGTATAGGCGGACATCTGCCTGGCGAAAAAATAGGAGTAGATATATCGAAAACGAGGATGATTCCTGTAGGAACGGATGCGATTTCTCCCGCTCCCCATCACGACATTTACTCCATCGAAGATTTGAGGCAGCTTATTTATGCCGTTAAAGAAGCGACGGATTACGAAAAACCGGTATCGGTTAAAGTAGCGGCGGTGCATAATATAGCCGCAATAGTAAGCGGAATAGTCAGAGCGGGCGCCGACATTGTTTATATCGACGGTTATACCGGCGGAACGGGCGCGGCTCCCAATATAGTCAGGGATCACGTCGGGATACCTATAGAACTGGCTCTTGCTCAGGTTGACGAAAGGCTCAGGGAAGAAGGGATTAGAAATGAGGCTTCTATAATAGCCGCAGGAAGTATCAGGTCAAGCGCCGATGCCGTAAAAGCTATTGCTTTAGGGGCGGATGCGGTTGCTATAGGAACGGCGGCTCTCATAGTTATGGGTTGTCATGTTTGCGGCAAGTGTAATACCGGAAACTGCAGTTGGGGGATTACCACTCAGAGACCCGAACTTGTCAGGAGGTTAGATCCGGAAGTTTACGGAGAAAGATTATATAATCTTATTTCTGCATGGAGTCATGAAATTCAGGAAGTTTTGGGAGCGATGGGCGTTAATTCCATAGAAAGTTTAAGAGGTTCGAGAGAAAGGTTGAGAGGCATCGAATTAACTGACGCAGAATTAAAAGCGCTTGGAATTAAACACGCAGGCTTATAGCAATACAAAATATATTATATTTTTAAAAAGAAGGAGCGTTAACTAATTAGATATGATAACAATAGATGCCGCAGGAATGCACTATAAAGAACTTAATCGTCTTATAAGAGAAGGGATTGCAAACGGAGTTAAAAAATTTTTTCTTGAAAATGTAAACGGACAGTATTATATAGGAGACGGTATAAAAGGCGACGACGTCGTTATTAATATTAACGGAATACCCGGGAACGACCTCGGAGCATTTATGGATGGACCTACTTTAATTGTAAACAATAATGCTCAGGATAATATAGGCAATACGATGAATGCCGGTAAGATAATAATAAAAGGAGATGCCGGAGATGTCGTAGGATACGGTATGAGAGGCGGAAGGATTTATATTTTGGGCAATGCGGGTTACAGGGTAGGAATTCATATGAAAGGTTATAACGAACAACTGCCCGTTATTATTATAGGAGGAAAAATAGGAAGTTTTTTTGCCGAATATATGGCAGGGGGAGTAATAGTATTATTAGGATTAGGACTCGAAGATTACGACGAATTAGACAGCGATTATTTTGCTTCGGGTATGCACGGAGGCACTATATATCTAAGAAAAAAAATAGACTTTTCTAAATATTCAAAAGAAGCCGAATTATATGAAGCCGATGAAAAAGATATGGATTTTTTAAAAAAATATTTAACGGATTATGCCGATAGTTTTAACATTCAGGCAGAAGAGATTTATAAAAAACCCTTTTATAAAATCGTGCCTTCCAGCGCTAGACCTTATGCGCATTTATATACTTCGGCATAATTTAATAATAGTTCTATTAATAAATTAAATAATCAAACTTATGAACGAATTATTTTCGGGAAATCAAAAAATGGATATTAATAATCTCAGTATCATAGAAGAAAAGGTTATTTTAATTAAAGAATCGTTCGAAAAGTTTAAAATCGAACGCGATAAACTTTTAGCGGAGGTAAAAGCCAAAGATGACGAGATCAAAGAACTGAAGGATAAAATTGCCTCATATGAAGCCGACAGCGACTTTGTAGTAAAGAAAATAGACGATATATTAAATAATTTAGAGTCTATACAGTTATGAGCGAACTTATAGAACTTAAAATTTTAAACCATAAGTTTATCTTAAACAGCGACAAAGACAAAAAATATTTAGAGATGCTGGCTGAATACGTTAACGCAAAAGCAGATGAAGTCGTTAAAAGGACAAGGTCGGTAGATTCTTTTAGCGTAGCCGTTTTAACGGCTCTTAACATAGCCGACGATTTTATGTCGGATAAAATAGCGATAAATAACGAAAGCAAAAGGGTTTTAGAAAAAGTAGATAATATATATAAATATATATCAAAGTCTCGCTAATTAATTTGTATTTTGATTTTTAAAAACCCTGCGGTATTTGATGTTGGTTTTTAAAATTGACCCAACAGTTGGATAGAAAGGGATTGTCACTGTCTGTTACGGTAAGGAAGCCTTGGAAACTCCGATTCCTTTTTTCAACAGACATACGATTACCACCTATTTTTTATAGGTCCAATTTTAGAATCTCTTCGGTACATGCGGGGTTATCCTTTCTGCCGTTATTTCGACGACTTATCCCTTAAAAATATGATAAAAAAAATTGACGCAAGAAAATTAATGAAAAATATGAGAAGCAAATTGGACGAATCTTTTATTAAGTCGGCGAGCTTAACGATTTCTAAAATTGCTTATGGTTATGCAATGTCGAATTCTTTTAAAAAAGCCGCAATTTATATGAGCATTAAAAACGAAGCGAGAATAGAATACCTGATAGACTTAAATACAAGGAAAGATTTAGAAATATTTTTACCGTCATGCAAAAAGGAAAATTGTATGAATTTTTATAAATTTGAAGATCTTTGTTCTATGCGCAGAGATTCTTTCGGTATTTTATGTCCCGAAAACGGCTATAAAATAGACGAAAAAGAAATAGATGTTTTTTTTGTGCCGGGATTAGCGTTTGATGCTTCAGGAAACAGGGTAGGTTACGGCAGAGGCTGCTATGACAAAATATTGATGAATGCCGATAAATCGTATTTTGTCGGCATTTGTTATGATTTTCAGCTTATAAAAAACAATGTTCTGGAATCGCATGCAGGAGACGTAGCGATGGATTTTATAATTACGGAATGTGAAATATTTAAGGTTGTAAGTTCACTATGATTTGAAATAAATAAGGAGAGGAGAAAACAAAGATGGCAGGGTATATTTTACCGATTTTAATAATTGTTGCTTCAGTCATTTTTTTTATGGCAGGTTTTTTTGTTAAATATTTTATCGATAAAAATTCATTAAACAGCGCTTTTTCTAAAGCCGATCGTATCAGGCGCGAAGCCGAAAAAAAAGCCGAAGAAATTAAAAAAGAAGCCGTTTTAGCCGCAAAATCCGAATCGATAAGATTAAAAGAAATTGCCGATGAAGAAGTTAGAATTCAAAAACAGGAATTAAGTCAGCTTGACAGGAGATTGTCTATTAAAGACGACAATCTTGAAAAAAGAATATCGTTGATAGAAAAAAAAGAAAGCGATTTTATGAGGAGGGAAAAAATACTTGTCCAATCCGAAAAAGCCATTTCGGAAAAAGAGAAATTAATAGATGAAAAGCTTAAAGAAAAAATTGCAGAATTAGAAAAAGTGTCCGGTATGACTTCTACGGAAGCAAAAAACATTTTGATAAATTCGATTACCGAGGAAGCCAAGCATGAATCCGCAAAGGCTATTAAAAGGATAGAAGACGAAACAAGAGAAATTGCGGATAAAAAGGCGAAAGAAATTATAGCGACCGCCATTCAGCGGTATGCCGGAGATTACGTCGCGGAAAAATCGATATCTTCCGTTCAACTCCCAAGCGACGAAATGAAGGGCAGAATTATAGGAAGGGAAGGCAGGAATATTCGTGCGCTTGAAGCCGCCACCGGAGTAGATTTAATAATAGACGAAACTCCCGAGGCGGTTATTTTATCTTCATTTAATCCTATTAAAAGGGAAATTGCCAAACTTTCTTTAGAAAGATTAATCTCGGACGGCAGAATTCATCCGGCGAGAATAGAAGAAATCGTAGCAAAGGTTGAAGAAGAGCTGAACCAGACTATGAAAGAGGCCGGCGAACAGGCAACTTTCGATGTAGGTATTCACGGAGTTCATCCGGAACTTCTTAAACTTTTGGGAAGATTAAAATATAGGACAAGTTATTCGCAAAACGTGTACAATCATTCTATCGAGGTCGCATTCCTTTGCGGGATAATGGCTTCCGAACTTAATATTAACGTTAAGCAGGCAAAGAGAGCCGGACTTCTTCATGATATAGGGAAAGCCGTTGACCATGAAGTCGAAGGTTCTCACGCCGTTATAGGCGCCGACCTCGCAAAAAAATTCGGCGAATCCCCTAAAGTAGTTCATGCTATTGCTGCCCATCATTTCGATGAAGAGCCGAACAGCGTCCTTGCCGTTCTCGTTTCCGCATCGGATGCCCTTAGTGCGGCAAGACCCGGCGCAAGGAAAGAGATGTTCGAAACATACGTTAAACGCCTTGAAGACCTTGAAGCTATTGCAAACTCTTTTAACGGGGTCGCCAAAAGCTATGTAATACAGGCAGGAAGAGAAATCAGGGCGATAGTGCAGAGCCAAAAAATTTCGGACGAGGATTCCGTTATGTTGTCGAAAGATATTGCAAAAAAAATAGAAAATACTATGCAGTATCCGGGGCAGATTAAAGTAACGGTTATCAGGGAAACGAGGGCAACGGAATTTGCAAAATGACGAGGAAATAAATATTCTTTTTATAGGCGATATTATAGGAAAACCCGGAAGATTAGCCGTCAAAGCGCTTATCGGCGGATTAACCGAGAAATACAATCCTGAATTAATTATCGCAAACGGCGAAAATGCCGCGCACGGAATGGGTATTACTCCAGACATTGCCGATTTTTTATTCGGTCTTGGTATCGACGTTATAACCACCGGAAACCATATATGGGATCAGAAATCTATAATTCCTTATATCAAGTCGCAATTTCGTCTTTTGCGTCCGGCAAATTACCCTTCTTTGGCTACCGGGAAAGGATACGGCGTTTTCGATTTAAAATCGGGCAGGAAGGCAGCCGTGATAAATTTAGAAGGAAGAGTTTTTATGAAGGGGCCTTCCGAGTCTCCTTTTATGGTCGCAAAAGGTATAATCAAAGAGGTTTGCGGCGAAGCCGATGCTATTATTATAGATTTTCACGCGGAGGCGACGTCCGAGAAAGAGGCGTTGGCGTTATATTTAGACGGGGAAATATCCGCCTTTCTGGGCACTCATACGCATGTGCAGACTAACGACGATGCTATACTTCCTAAAGGCACGGCTTATATAACGGATGTAGGAATGGTGGGCTCAAGATATTCGGTACTGGGAACCAATAAAGATATTGCAATAAGGCGATATTTAACCGGAATGCCGGAAAAATTCATTCCCGAAGAAAATAATATTGTTTTGAATGCGGTTTCTATAACGATTGACAAAAAAACAAAATTAAGTAAAAATATTCAAAAGATTCGTATCAATCTATAAAAAATAACGGGGTCCGGCATGCAAACGCACGCCGTTTGCGCTCGCCAATCCATCTTTAATAACATTATGTCAAAGAAAGAGATAGAAACCGAAATCCGCAGGCAGTTCGACGCTATTAAAAGAGGAAGCGTCGAACTTATTAAAGAAGACGAACTTTACGAAAAATTATATTATTCCATATCTAATAGTGTACCTTTGAAAATCAAAGCCGGTTTTGACCCAACGTCTCCCGATATACATCTGGGACATACGGTTTTGTTGAATAAACTGCGAATCTTTCAGGAATTTGGGCATATAGTATATTTTATTATAGGGGATTTTACCGCAATGATAGGCGATCCCACCGGAAAGTCGGAAACGAGAAAGCCGCTGTCTAAAGAAGATGTTTTAAAAAACTCTAAGGATTATAAAGAACAGGCTTTTAAAATATTAAAGCCGGAAAAAACAAAAATTCTTTTTAACAGCTGGTGGCTGTCAAATTTAAAACTGGACGAATTCATTAAGATTTCTTCAAACTATACCGTAAGGAGAATGCTTGAAAAAGACGATTTCGAAAAAAGATTTCAAGATAACAGACCCATAGCTATGCACGAGTTCATTTATCCGCTTCTGCAGGGTTTCGATTCGTTATTTCTCGAAGCAGATATAGAAATAGGCGGAAACGACCAGAAATTCAACCTTATCGTCGGCAGGGAATTAATGAGAAGTTTCGGTTTGACCACGCAGGTTATAATGACCATGCCGCTGCTCGAAGGTACGGACGGCAAAAATAAAATGAGCAAGTCGCTCGGAAACCATATAGGCGTGTCCGACGAACCTAACGAAATGTACGGTAAAATAATGTCGATATCCGATGAAATGATGTTCAAATATTACGAACTTTTAAGTTTTGTTGCCAATAAAGAATTAGCGGAATTAAAAATAGAATTAGATAAAGGCTTAAATCCTATAATAGTTAAAAAAAGACTTGCGTTGGAGATTGTAGAAAGGTATCATGGCAAACTGCTTGCCGATAAAGCCGATAAATATTTCGAGGATAAGTTTCAGAAAAAGACTAATCCGGATGGGATAACATCGGTAGAGTTTGACAATATTCATTGGAGAAAATTTATAGAAAATATCGGGCAAGGGTCGTCCGACTTCGGCGGCACATCCATTGAGCCTTCGGATATGGTCAGAATTAACGGAGCGTCTTTGCTGATGCATATTAATGCGGTTTCCAGCAACGGCGAGGCAAAAAGGCTTATTAAACAGGATGCCGTCAAATTATTTTTTAAATTGTATAATAAAGCCGTCAACGATTTCAGAGAAATTGAAATTAAGCTCAAAGATGATAGCAAAACTGCCTATTCAATCCCTTCCGACCCCAGTGAATTCATACTGAAAGTAGGCAAGAAAAAAATATATAAAATAAAGTTAAAAAATAATCAAAAAAACGCTTGACATTAGTTTTGTATTTTTATATACTGTTCAAACACTTCGAGTTAAGGTATTAAACAACCTGCTATAGAAGATCGGTCTTTGAGAACTAAACAGCACGCATTAAAAAGCATTAAAACAAATCAGTTAATTTCTTAATAATTTATTGTTATAGAGAGTTTGATTCTGGCTCAGAACAAACGCTGGCGGCGTGCCTAACACATGCAAGTCGTACGTGAAAGTTCCGCAAGGAACGAGTAAAGTGGCGAACGGGTG
>DAHVOJ010000024.1 GCA_027318865.1 bacterium
TAACGTTTAAATCGAATGCTTTTTTGAAAAATATTTCGGCTTCCTCGGATTTACCGGAATTTTTTAGGCATCTTGCATATTCGTAAGGGTACCTGGGGTTATTGGGGTTGTAAGCCATGGCGCGCTGAAAATACCTCAGCGCTTTATCGTACAGTTCGTATATTTTTCCTCTCATTTCTTCGCCGTAAACATAGCCGTACATGTTTTTAGCGCCTTTAGATTCCGAAAAGTTTTCGCCGCCGCGTATATTTTCTATTTTGCGAAACAGCCCCGATTCGGAATGTCCGTCGCCGATGCCGTTTAATTTAACTGCGTCAGCGGCTTTTATATCAGGGGATTTTCGGGCGTTTTTCTCTTCCGTTTTTAAATCGATGCAGTCGGCAAGTTCGTCCATAATAAAAAGTCCGTTCATAAAGCAGATTTCGTCTTTAGTATAGTATCCGTTAATTTTTTCTTTCCATCCCGAAAGTATTAAAAAAAACTTATCGTATGCTTTATCGAAAAGTTTAGGGTCGAAAGCGGCTTCGTCTCTTTTCGACTTTTCCCGTCTGAATTCCGCAAAAAGGTCGTCTTTGCTTTCCGATTCGTTTCCTAAATCGTTATCAAATCGATATTCCGCATCGTCTTCCGGTTTATCCTCTATATTGTTTGTTATAACGGGAATTTCCCTTGCATATATAAGCAGATTATAAAAAAAAGTTAAAGATTCCGCCTCTTTAATTTCGTATAAAAAGTTGCATAAATTAAACAGATGGGGAATTATATGATTCCTATATTTTGTTTTGGGCGCGGCGCGGAAAAGATCCGCATATGTTTCTATCAAAGCAGGTAAATTTTGCTTATCGTGCTTAGAAAGTTTTTTAAGAGCCTGAATAACAGTCAGATAATAATTGGATAAAAGCGTTTCAAAAAGCATAATGCTTAATTCGCTGTTTGATTCGTTTCTTTTTAAGGCGCCGGCTTCTATTTTTTTTTCAGCTTCCTTTTGTATTTCGGCAATATTATAATTATAACCGCAAGAGTTCAGACTTTTTAAATAGCCGTCGAACGATTCCTTGAATATTTCTACTTGTTTAGCAAGATTTTCAAAATCCAGATTATTTTCTTCTTTATTTTTTTTCATAAATTTATACCCCGTTATTTCTTATATTTTTTTATTTCTTTATTTTTAATTTAACGCTTAATAGTGCTAGTCGCAAGATCGCCTATAAAATTAATTAAAGCCGTTTTCGATACCGATTTTTCTGCGGCATCTTCCGTTTTTAAAGCAAGAAGCCTTAATTCTTCGCCTGTTTTGCGGTCTATAAAAAGGAGTTTCATATCTTCCTTAGTATCTTTCAGCATCGCTAAACGCATTGAGGTATTAGATTCGATATCTAATTTTATATCGTTAAGCATTATTTTATCGTTTAAATCTAATTTGCTTATGTCGGTTAAAAGTTTCTGCATAATTTCTTTGTTATATATCATAAGTTTGCCGTCGTTTCGGTCTTCGCCGTCTTTAGAAATATTATCGGCGGAATCGCTATTGAAACGCCTGAGCCCCGACGTATTTTCAAAATATTTCTCCCTGTAATATCCCGTATTTTTATCGATTAAAACTTTATAAGCATCTGCAAGCCGGTGCTTGTCATCGCTAAGCGCTATAAGATTGGCGACGTTTTCCCTTCCATCGTCCTGCAGTTGGTTGATATGATGAATTTCTATCCTTCCCGCTATTTCTCCTTTTTCATAATCTCTTAATCCGTTTAAAAATTCCATATCCCTTATTTTTACATAATGCATAATTTTTTGCCAGTTATGAATCGATTCTATTTCTAAAATTTTTTTATCGTTTACCGTTACTTTTAAGTTTTTGAAGCCGTCTAAAGTATCTTTATACTCCTTTAATCTTCCTAAAGAGGGATTTTTACCGAATTCTTCGCCTGCGTCCGCATAATCCTTTTTAAATTTGTAAGCCGAAGGCGTTTCGGTTATAGAGTATCTTATTTGGCTCAACTTTCCGGAGGCATTATCCGTTAAGTTTATTATTCCGGGGGCGGCGTTTTTTGCGCCTATGGCGATATCCGGCTTGATACGGGGAATTTTTTGTTTTAAATCGAAATAATTTTCAAGCGTAAATTTTGACAGTTTATATTCTTCGTTGAATTTCCGGTCGTGTTTTGCGTAGTTGCCCGCATATTTAGCCGAATTTATATCGTTAAATTTTTCCGAGGACATTATTATGTTTTTAACCGTTATATTTCTTCCGTACGGAGTCATAGAGCTGAAAGAAGCTCCCTGAACTTCGACGAAACTGTTTTTTAAAAACAGGTCGTTAAAATTGCTTTTAACGTCTTTGTCTATAAAACCGTATGTGTTTAATAAAAAATTTTCGCTGTTTTTTACTATAAAACCGGAATTTAAAAGCGCTTTTATTTCATTTTCGCCTTTTGAAATAGCTCTCTCTTTTATTATATCTTTATTATTTTGATTTAAATTTCGAATATCTAAACTTCCGTTCTTTGCCGCCGAATTTATTGTCTGTCTTTCAGGCTGAAAAGCCGTTTTATTCCACAGGTTTAATTCCATAAGATATTCTCCTTAAAAATGTTTTATATTTAACAATATATCAAATTAATGTTACGGTATTATGACAATAATGTTACGATTCGGTTAAATTTATGTTAAAAATATGTTAAAAAAAACTTCCGTATATGATATGATATGAAGTTGCGAGGATTTATAAAATTATGGATAAAAAAAATAAAAAACTAGATATCTACATTTTCAATACGCTTTCCCTTTCAAAAGAGCTGTTTAAGCCGATAAACGAAGATAAAGTCTTAATGTACGTGTGCGGAATTACGGCTTACGACCTGTCTCATATCGGACATGCAAGGGCATATATTACTTTCGATATAATTTATCGTTTTTTAAAAAGCGTCGGTTATAACGTAATATACGTCAGAAATTTTACCGATATAGACGATAAAATTATAAAAAAAGCTAATGAAGAAAAAAAGACTACCGAGGCGGTTTCTTCAAAATATATAGACGAATATCATAAAGATATGGATGCGCTTAGCGTTTTAAGCCCCTCTTACGAACCCAAGGCGACCGAGACTATTCCGGAAATGATAGAAGTTGCTTCCAAGCTGATAGATAAAGGCAACGCATACGAGATTAACGGCGACGTATTTTTCAGGGTGAATTCGTTTAAAGATTACGGCAAGCTCTCCCATAAAAATATCGACGAATTAATTGCCGGTTCAAGAATTCCGGTAAACGAAGAAAAAGAAAACTTTTTGGATTTTGCTTTATGGAAAAAGTCAAAAGAAGGAGAGCCGAGCTGGGACAGTCCATGGGGTAAAGGAAGGCCGGGCTGGCATATAGAGTGTTCAGCCATGAGTATGAAGTTTCTCGGCGAAAGCATAGATATACACGGCGGAGGTTCCGACCTTATTTTCCCTCATCATGAAAACGAAATTGCCCAGTCGGAAAGCTATACCGGAAAAAATTTCGTGAATTACTGGATACACAACGGCTTCGTAAATATAAACAGCGAAAAAATGTCGAAATCCCTTAAAAACTTTGTTACAGTAAGAGAAGTACTGGAAAAATTTCATCCTGAAGCGTTAAGGCTTTTCTTTATGTTTACCCATTACCGGTCATTTATAGATTTTTCTTACGAAGGAATAGAAAGCGCAAGGCAGAGCCTGCTCAGGCTTTATCAGGCGGTAAATCTTTATAACGAATTTAAAAAATTGACGGACGAAAAGCGCATAGAAATAAAAGACGCAAATGAAAAATATGAAGGTTTTAAAACTGAAAACAGCGTCTCAGCCGACGACGGCAATAACGGCAGGACAGTTAAATGTAAAAATCCGGAAAATATCGAAAGGTATATATCTCTATTCTACGCTTCTATGGGCGACGATTTTAATACCGCCAAAGCTTTATCGGTTATATTCGACCTAGTCAGAAAAACCAATAAGATTATAAAAGACGCTATGGCGCAAAATTTTATCGAAAGGGCGGATTTAACCTTTTTAGATTCCGCTATGATTTTAATGAATCATTCTCTTCCCGATATATTCGGAATTTTAAACGAAGACCCGAAGTTATTTATAGAATCTAATTCCGCGCCGGTAAACTATGAAGACGGTACAACGGGGGTTTCGCCGGCTGTCGCTATCGGCGCCGAAGAGATTGAAAAACTTATAGAACGGCGGAACGCATTGCGCAAGAGCAAAGAGTACGCCGCGGCTGACGAGATAAGAAAATCGCTTTTAGAAAAAGGGGTAACTCTGGAAGATACTAATTTTGGGACTACTTATAAAATAATCGGCGTAAATTGAGTATGGGGGTAAATTGATTATGAACGTCAAGGAAATGGCGGAAGAATTTTTAGCCTGTCCGAAATGCCTCGGCAATCTCATTTATAAAGAGATTGAGGAAAAAGAAATACTTATATGCAAAAATTGCAGGGTTTACTATCCGGTAGAAGACGAAATCCCTATTCTATTGATAGAAGACGCAAAAAGTATAGACGAACTAAAAGTCGGCGCCGATGAAAATATTTTCTAAATTAAAAAGTTTTTATTTCTTAAATTCACATTTTTTTAAATCGCTGAAACGGTTTGATGCCGATATTTCTTTACATAGCACAGAGTTTGACGGAACGGAAAGGGCGGGAAAATCCGTACGAAAAAGAATATGGATTTATGCCGAATCTATCGGCGAGTTCAGAATTGCGGTTTACGCAGCGGATATAATCGGACGGATATTTTCCGAAAAAAACGGCGGCGCCGAGCCGCCGCTTTTTTTTATAAGTTTTAAAACGTTTTCGACGCTTTCGGTCGCGCAAAACCGTAAGGACGGCGAAATATTATATTTTTTTCACCCTTTCCTGCCGGCAAGAGCGGTTTTCAAAAAATATATAAACTCCGTAAAACCGGATTATTTTATATCCGTTCAGCACGCCGTTTCTAAAAAAT
Organism: bacterium; assembly: GCA_027318865.1. Lineage (GTDB taxonomy): Bacteria > SZUA-79 > SZUA-79 > Acidulodesulfobacterales > Acidulodesulfobacteraceae > Acidulodesulfobacterium_A. The sequence goes on from DAHVOJ010000024.1 coordinate 4,980, forward strand.
TAATAAAAGAGCTTTTAAATTTCGGGTTTAATTCAAATTCAAAACTTAAATTAATTTTTACAGGTATTTCGGTTTCCGATTTTAAAAAAATGAATATAAATGGTGAAAGCGAAATTCCAAATAATGTTTTTCTTTCGTCTGCGATTTCGTTAAATTCAGGAGGAATAGACGTTAAATCTGAAGTTTTGCCGCTGTCCTTAAAATATATCTCTTGTATTGGAGCCGATAAAGTTAATAAAATTGAAAAAGTTGAAAAATTTAATAGAGGTGAAAACTTAGAGGTTAAAATTATATCTTTCGTTTCGATACATAAAAAAGAATCTATATATATATTGAAAATTTTAAAAGAAATAGCGTCTGAAGAAAAACTTCCCAAAAACTTACTTTTAAAGTTTATTTTAGTTCCGAGAAATATTAAAATTGCCGGCATGCTTTTTAAAATAGCTTCCGATGCCGGTTTTAAGGCTGTTTATTATGGTTTGGGAAAAATTGAAAATCCAAATAATTTAAGTAAATTAAGAAATCTAAAAGAATATGGTTTAGAAGTTTTTTTAAATTCAAAAGAAGTCAACGTTTTAATAGTAGAACGTTACGGCATATTAAATAAACTATATCCAGTTTCCGATATAGTTTACGTAGGCAAAAGCCTCTTTGCAACAGAAAGCGGCGGACATAATATTCTTGAACCGGCCGGATACGGCAAGGCTGTCGTTACGGGCAAATATGCCCTGAATTTTATGGATATAACCGGCGAAATGGCGAAGAATAAGGCTTTAATTTTAACGGATGAAAAAAATATTAAAGAATCTATATTAAAACTCATAGAAGACGATAATTTAAGAACGAAAACCGGAAGAAACGGATTAGATTTTTGCTTAAAAAAGAAGGAAGAATTTGAAGAATATTTTAAGAAATACCTGGCTGCGATGTTGTGACAGCGTCGGAATTGAATTACGGCGCTGTAATATCAAAATGCGTCGGGGACAGAATTTAATTCTGTCCCCGTAATGCGGAAAGGAAATTATGAATATATTTTTATTTGTAGTATCGACGAGAATTATTTTAATTTTAATCCTGATTTTATTGATTTTATTTTATTTCCGGATAAAATTTTTTAAATTAAAAATCGATTTTATAAACCGCAAGAGCGAAAACAGAAACAGGTTTAAACTTAAAGAGATTAACGGAATAATACATTTTCATACGTTGTATTCCGACGGCTCCGGACGCATAGAAGAACTTATAAAGACTGCTAAAGAACTTAAAGCGGATTTTCTCGTTTCGTCCGACCATAACACGCTTAAACCGAAATCTGACGGATTGGAAGGTTATTATGACGGACTTTTTTATTTTGCCGGAGAAGAAATTAATACGGAATTTGGACATTTTCTTGCCTTAGGTATCGAAAAAGAGATAAAAAGAGGTAAATATAAGGACGTTTTGTCGGAAATAAAAAAGCAAAACGGAGCGGGGATTATATGTCATCCGCATAACTGGTGGACGCCGTGGAAAAATTTTAAAGTAAAAGGATACGACGGCATAGAGATTATAAACTTAGATTCACAATGGCGCGGCATGAATCCTTTATACATGATTGCCGTAATTTTTACTTATAAAATAAATTCTTTTTACGCTCTTCATTTTTTGTCGCATAAACCGGTAAAAACGATAAAATTTTGGGACTCGGTTCAGAAACACAAAAATATGAAAACGGGCATAGCGTCTGCCGACGCTCATTCAAACGTTAAGGTAACGAGAAAAAAACGCGTTAAATTTCCTAAATATTCGGAGCTTTTTTCCATAGCAAGAACCCATGTTTTTCTTGACGATAAGCCGTCGGGCAAAATAGGTGAAGACAAAAAGAAAATAACGGAAGCGATAAAGAACGGAAGATGTTTTTTTGCTTTCGACATGTTCGGTATCCCAAAAGGTTTTTATTTTGGAGCAGAGTCTTCGGACGGGAAAAAATATTTTAGCGGCGATTACATAAACGCCGCCGAATTTAAAGATATCGAAAAAGTTAAAAGCAATACAGGCGGAAATATAGACAAAAACGATAAAAAAAATGTTATAATATTTGCGGGAATAGACATTAACGGTAAGAAAAATCCTTATAAAATAAATTTATTTAGAAACGGCGGAAAAATATTTTCGTCGAAGAATACCGACCTGATTTATGAAATAAACGATTTTTCAAAAGAACATAAGTCAGAGCCTAAGCCCGATTTTTACAGAGTGGAAATAGACGTTTATTTCGGGCGCAAAAAAATAACGTATCTTTATTCAAACAATATAGAAATATACGGATGAGATAGATTATGAGCAATGCTAACGATAATTTAAAGGCGGACTTAAACGCCGCAGATATTGAAAAAATAGACAGAGAATTTGTCTGGCATCCTTTTACGCAAATGGCGGATTGGGAAAAAGAACGCAACCTTTTAATCGAAAGAGGGGAGGGCGTTTACCTTTACGATATTCACGGAAACAGGTATATTGACGGAGTATCGTCCTTATGGGTAAACGTACACGGACACAATAATCCGGAACTAAACTCCGCGCTTAAAGAACAGATAGATAAAATAGCTCACAGCACGCTTTTAGGGCTTGCAAACGTGCCTTCGGCTATTCTTGCCGAAAAACTAATTGAAATAGCACCCAGAAGTCTTAAAAAAGTTTTTTATTCCGACTCCGGTTCGACCTCCGTTGAAATTGCCATCAAAGTAGCTTTTCAGTATTTCAGGCAAAAAGGGCCGAAATATAAAGACAAGAAAAAAATAATAGCCGCAACGTCGGCTTATCACGGAGATACCATAGGAAGCGTTTCGGTCGGAGGAATAGGACTTTTTCATTCCATATATAAACCCCTGTTGTTTGATACCTTAAGAATAACATATCCGTACTGCTACAGATGTCCTTACGGTTTAAAATATCAGGACTGCGCTTTGCACTGCGCAAAAGAAGCAGAAAAGATAATCGAAGTGCATGCGGAAGAGTCCTGCGCTTTGATTATAGAGCCTATGATACAGGGAGCGTCAGGGATGATAACTATGCCCATAGGATATTTGAAAAAAATAGAAAGGGCATGTAAAGACAACGGAGTTTTGCTGATATTGGACGAAGTAGCTACGGGTTTCGGCAGGACGGGAAAAATGTTCGCCGCTTTCCATGAAGACGTTTCGCCGGACGCAATGTGTGTCGCAAAAGGAATTACAGGAGGTTATCTCCCTATGGCGGCTACTTTGTTTACGCAGGAAATTTACGACGGATTTCTCGGAAAATACGAAGACAATAAAACGTTCTTTCACGGACATACTTATACCGGAAATCAGCTTGCTTCGGCCTGCGCCGTAAAATCCGTCGAACTTTTCAAAAAAAACGACCTTTTAAATAAAATGAAACCGGTTATCAAACGTTTTAACGATCTTTTGAAACGCTTTTATGACCTTAAACATGTCGGAGAAGTTAGAAATATAGGACTTATGGCGGGAATCGAATTAGTTAAAGACAAAGAAACCAAAGAACCGTTTGCCGAACATGAAAGAATAGGACATAAAGTAATTTTAAAGGCAAGGGAGAAAGGCGTAATCATAAGACCGTTAGGTGATATCATCGTCTTAATGCCGCCGTTGGTTATAGACGAAAATACCCTTGAAACGCTCTGTTCCGTCGTTTACGAATCTATAGAAGAAGCGACGGCATAAAACATTATGAATTTAAACACTTTAAATAAAGGCTATATAGGGGTATTTTTTTCCTGGGCTTTAGCCGTCGGGCTTTTTTACCCCGGAATTATTTTTTTAATGTTTTTAGAATCTTGCGCTATCCCAATTTCTTCTGAAGTTGTTTTAATGGTTTCCGGTTTTCTTTCAGGAGAAGGCAAAATAAATTTTTACCTTGTAGTTTTAAGCGCTACGGTCGGAACTTTAGCCGGTTCGTCCCTGCTTTATTATATAGGCAAAAAAGGCGGAAGGCGTATAATGGAAAAATACGGAAAATATTTCTTGGTAAGCAAAAAAGACCTTGATAAAGCAGAATCGTGGTTTAAAAAATATGGTTCCATAACCGTTTTTATCGGTATATGCCTTCCCGTCATTAAAACTTATATCGGTTTTCCTCCGGGCGCCTCTCTTATGAATTACAAAAAATTTGCCGTTTATATAGTCATAGGCTCGCTGATATATAACACTGCCGTCGCTTATCTCGGTTTAGTAGTAGGACGAAACATAAACCTTTTCATTCCGTATTTTAAAAAATTCGGCATTATTCTTATAGCGGCCGTTATAGCGCTTATAGTTATATATTTGTACAGGCATATAAAAGAATCAAGATAACGACGATTATATAAATTCTACATATTATAATATTATATAATAAAGATGTTTTCTAAAAAATCGCACCCTGCGGCAGCCGGACGTTTTGCTTCATACGGCGAAATAGTTAATAATTTCAGCGTCCGCATAGCGGACTCAGGCAAAACCGGCAATGGCGGTAAAGCGGGCGGAGGAATTATATCGTCTGCTTCGTTAACCGCAAACATCCCTTATATTATCGCATTATATTTAGTATCTTTAATAGCCGCCATAATTTTGACGCTGTTTTTAAATACCGTATCCGGATTTACGTTAACGATAGAATATATTTTACTGTCGGTTTTTATTTTTTTTATATTATATTTTACGATAAATAAAATAAAAAGTTTAAAAAACGAAATAAACGGAAACGCTTTCGCCAAAAACGTTAAAATCGATAATTTTTTAAAAGAAGAAAAATCTTTCGACCTCGGTATTTTAAAAACTTCGGCAGGTAAAACAGGAAAGGCAGGAACGGGCGGTAAAAAATATCCGGACATCATTATCGGACTCGACGAGAAAAAAAGATACGAACACATGCTGATAGTTTCGCCGACCGGAGGAGGAAAAACTTCCAACTATATAATTCCCGGAATTATTTCCGATGCTTCGTCATCCGGTATATCGGTTTTTGCGGTAGATATAGACAGTCCCTATTTATACGAAGCTGTTAAAAAAGACTGGAAAAAAACCGGCAAGAGGGTAGTATTGTTTGACCCTTATGCAGAATTTTACGAAGATTCGGTAAATTTTAATCCGTTGACCGATAAAAACGGCAAACCTTTAACAGATGATAAACTGCTAAACATTACTTCCATGCTTTTTCATATTGACAAAAACGAGATGAAAGGCGGCGACGTTCATGCTCATCAATATTACGCAAGAAGGTCTTCCGATATGTTTTATGCCGTTCTTCTTTATTTAAAATACAGATATGAAGGGAAATATTTCGATTTTTTTACCGTTAAGTCGTTTTTTGAAAGAGGGGTCAAGTTTATCGAAAACGAAATCGTTAAATTTAACGGGGAAAACGAAAAGAAAATAAAAAATTTATTCAACAATTTTTTGGAACTTCCCGTTTACGAAAGAGCAAAAGTAGCAACCGACGTATTAAACAATTTAGATTTTTTAAACGATCCGAACGTCGGAAAATATTTTAAATGCAAAGATAAGGATAAAAAAGCCGATTGTTTTTCTTTAGAAGACTTTTTTACGGAAGATACGCTCTTTATAGCAGGCATTCCGAAAGAAAAAATAAATTCCGGCGGAGACAGGCTGATATCTTTTATTGCGCAAATATTTATAGACGGAATATACGAAAACAGAAGAAGCGCATTAAAGGAGAAACGCGACGAAATTCAAGAAGCCGAACGCAGTTTTTTTATTTATCTCGACGAATTTCCGGTTTTAACCTTAAGCGATTTCGATACGGAACTTGCAAATTTAAGGAAGACAAATACCGGCGTGTGTATTACCGTTCAGGATATCGCTTTTTTAAAAGCACGTTACGGCGATATCGCTTTAATTGCATCGAATATCGGAACTCATATAGTTATGGGTCATGCAGGATGGGAAACCTGCAAATACTATTCCGAAATGTCGGGCGAGCGTTACGTATTGCATAAAGAATTTTTAAAAAAACATATCAACGATTTAGATTTCGGCGAATCCCAAGTAGCTTCAGGCTTATATCCCTTAATTTCGCCGGACGAATTAAAAAATATGGATAGAAATTCCGTTTTTGTTTACACGAAATACGTAAACCCTTTTATATTAAGTTTACGTCAGTAATTAATCAGCAATGGGTCATTCCGCTCATTGCATCGCAGTCATTGCGAGCCGTGAAGCGGCGAAACAATCCCCTGCTATTTCTGCATATTTATTGCGGAAATCATAGTGTCTGCAAGGTTTTTATAGGTAGAAGAAGATGCATTTTTTTTCAGTATGGAATAATATTTGAGCGCAAGTTTTTTATTGTTTAAATATTTCATATATATGTATGCTATCTGGGACAGCTCGTACTGAAAATGTTTGCCGGAGGCGTCAAGCCCGTATCCTTTATTAAAATCGTCGAGCGAAAGTTTATATTTTTTTCTGCGAATAATTTATCAGCCCATGATAATAATAAACGTCGTATAATATGTTTTCGTTCTTTTTTTCTTTAGAAAATCCGTTATTTAAAATTTGTTCAAAATAATATTCCGCCTTTATTGCATTATTTTCGCCGAATTCATTTTTTCCGAGATAATAAAGATATTTTATTCTATTTTCGGGTTTCATTAAATTTATGCTGTTTTTTAACAGAGCAGTATAATTTTTATTAAGATTTAATTTTTTGTATAGTTTTAATTTTAATTCTATTATTTTATCCGCCAGTTTTAAATTCTTTACAGCCTTTATATTTATTTTATTTAGAAGCGAAAGAGATTTTTTGTAATTTTTCATTTTAAAATATATATATGCGTTAAGATATAAGCTTTTATATTTTTTTGCATAAAACAGAGCCGACTTAAAATTCTTTTCGTTAAGTTTAATTTTAGCAAGATACGCATAAGTTTTAGGTTTTATATACTTAGATGGAATTAAAAAAATTATACTATTAAAAGTTTTAAAAGCATCTTTGTATTTTTTCGTTTTTTTGGATTTATAGTCGTTTTTTACTATCTCATATAGCAGCGCTGCCGCTTTTTTTTCGGTTTCGGTTTTTTCTTTTCCTTTTATCCCGCATATTGAGCCGGAATCGAAAAGTATGAGTTTTACGTATTTTAATTCTTTTTCAGGTTTATTTAAAGATTTATAATATGACGCCAAAAATTTTAAAGATTTCATTTCGATGCCGGGATAGCCTATTTCTAAAGACGCATTTTTAATATATTTAATTCCTTTTTTATTATTCTGCTTAACTAACGACATTCCGTAATAAGCCAAACCGTTTTTATAATAGTATCCGGTGCAGTATCCGGAAGATTTAACGAAATAATTTTGAGCGACGGAGTATTTTTTCTCATAGTATGCTATCATTCCGGAAAAGTAGGATTTATAGCACGACTCTTTCTTTTTCGCGGAAAATAAATTTTTTACGTCTAATATTAAAAGCGCTTCGGAAAATTTTTTTTTATGATTAATAAGATAATTTAAATAAACCGTTTTGAAATAACCGCTTCTTTTTTTTAAAAATTTTGATTTTTGCAAAATATTTTTAACATGATCTTTATCGTAAAGTTTGTCGGCGTTTTTAATTTTTCCGCAAGATATATAGGATAAAGTCAAAAAAATTAAAGATTTTTCATGAAGTTTGCTTCCTTTTTTGCTTTTAATTAAAAGAAAATCGAAATCCCTTATCGAACGCCTGTAGTTTTTTAAATTAAAATCGCATCTCGCCATATAGTATATAACGTCATATATATATTTATAATCAGGATTTTTATAAATTACTCTTTGAAAATATGGTTTTGCCAAGAAAAAATTTTTTTCTTTAAAAAGAATTTTTCCGGCAAGGAAATAAGCGCCGGAATATAATTTTTTCCCAATTTTACAGTTATTCAGTATGTATTTAAGATTTATGCGCGCATTGTAATAACTGCCGGCTTTATACTCTTTTAAAGCCTTTTCGTACAACTGTTCAGCTTTAGAATGTGCGGCGGCCGCGGCAGTTTGAGCGTTGGCGTCAAAAATAAAAAAACTTTGCGCGAACGCGGAAAATATAAGCGCAATATATATAAATACGATTTTATTTTTTATTTTTTTCATATCTTTTTAATTTTTCTATTAAAGTAGTTCTATTAAGCCCCAGCATTTTTGCAGCTTTTTCTTTTACGCCTCCGGAAATTTTTATTGCTTTTTCAATAATTTCTCTTTCAGCGGCTTCCATTTTTTCTTTTAAATTAATCTGAAAAGGTTCTTCGTTAAACCGCGTTATAATTTTTTCGTCTATATTTAAATCTTCCGTACGTCCATGACGTAAATTTTCCGAATGGATAATATTATTCGATTTTTTTAAATATTTATCCGGAATATCTTTTTCGGTTATCAAACCGCCTTCATTTAATACTACCAGCATTTCCATTAAATTTTCAAGCTCCCGGACGTTGCCCGTCCATGGATAGTTTAATAATATATCGAAAGCGTCTTCGGAAATTCCGTAAACCGAGTCGTTCTGGTAGCCGCAGAATTTTTTTAAAAAATAGTATATAAGAATAATAATATCCGTCTTCCTTTTTCTTAAGGGCAGAAGATGAACGGGTATTACGTTAATTCTGTAATAGAAATCTTCTCTGAATAGATTTTTGGCAATAAGTTCTTCTAAATTTTTATTAGTGGCGGAAATGATTCTTACGTCAATTTTTTTCGTTTTTACCGAACCTACCGGTTCTATCTCTCTTTCCTGAATAACCCTCAGAAGTTTAACTTGGAGCGAAGGGCTCATATCGCCTATTTCGTCCAAAAACAGCGTAGATTTATCCGCAAGGTCTAATCTGCCCGGCTTGTCGGTAAACGCTCCCGTAAAGGCGCCTTTTTTATATCCGAACAGTTCGCTTTCTAAAAGTCCTTCCGGAAACGCGCCGCAATTTACCGATACCATGGGGCGTCCGCTCCGTTTGGATTTATTATGTATTAATCTTGCTATCAGTTCTTTGCCGGTGCCGGATTCACCGGTTATAAGAACCGAACTTTCCGAAGGAGCGATTCTGCAGATTTTTTTTACGGTCTCGGCGATATGCTCCGAAATTCCGTAAATATTGACGCCCGTATCTTTAACTTCTTCATTTTCGGAACATAAATCTTCAAGCAGGGTAGATTCTTTATCGATAAAAGCGTTGTAGCGCTTCTTTTTGAAAATTTTAGCTTCGATAAACCTTTCGTAAACCAATTTTTCGATATTTCCAGAATGAATTACGTGGTCTATATTATGTTTTATTAAGAAAATTACGTCCCGCTCGTTTAACTTGTTTAATTTTTCTATATAGACATAAAGCTTAACGTTTCTTTTAGGTTTTATCGCCGATATTTCTTTTATGTAATTTTTGTCGTATTCGGTTATAATATAAGTATTGCTGTTGAAACTGCGCGGCAGATTTTTTAAACCGGGGGATACTGCGATCTTGTCTTCCGGCAAAGTCCGCGAAAGAGCTTTTTTTATAGTTTCTACCGTTTTTTTTTGTTCGGACAATATATAGGCTAAATATTCGTTTTTTTCCGTTTGACTAATATTGTTCATATTATTTATAATTTATATACTATGCTGACTATAATAATAGACGGATACAATTTTATTTTCAACTCTTACTTTAAAGTTAGTTTTAAATCCGACGAACTTCAAAAGCTAAGAGAGGAGACGATAAATTTTTTATCAAAATATTATAATGTAAAAAAGAATAAAGTGGTAGTAGTTTTTGACGGATACAATACCGACGAACCATTGGAGTCGAAGTACAACCGTCAAAATATTGAAGTGGTGTATTCAAAAAAAGACGAAAAAGCGGACGACGTTATAGTAAGGCTGTCTAAGAGCATAAAGGGCAGTTTATTAGTCGTAACTAACGATAACGGTATAAGGCACAGAGTTTCAAATAGCGACTGTTCGTGCTTAGATATCGACGAGTTCGTAAAATTAGCCCGCAGCATTATCGAAAACGGGGAAAATAGATTTTATGAAGAATATGACGGCGAAGAAGAAGGCGCAGAAAGAAGAACCGGCGGCGCAAAAAAAGGCAATCCGCATAAACTTTCAAAAAAAGAAAGATTAAAAATAAAAAAGATCAAAAAACTTTAGTAAACATATTTGTTATTCTTTCTATCTGAGTAGAAATTCTTGCGTCTATTTCGCCGAAATCCGTTCTTATAACGACGTTTCCTGGTTGAACGTTTTTATTCTGAATAAAATCTACGGCTGCCTCCTTCGACAAAAAATCTTTCAAAACATCGGGGTTTTTATTCAATACTTTGAAATCTTCGGGATTAAGGCATATAGTAAAATTTACCGCATCGGAAGACTGATTTATTGCAGAGGCTATTATATTCAGCAATATGCCGTCGTCGGCCGCTATTTTGGATTTAGTTATCGTTTCGGCGATTTTTATCGACAGGTTTACTACGTCATTTTTAACATCTTCGTATAGTTCGTTCTTAAACTGTTTTATGGATTCGGCGGCGGAAAATATATTTTTTACGCCTTCTTCCATTGATTTTAATGCTTCCGATTTGCCGCTTTTAAAACCTTCGGCATATCCTTTTTGTTTTGCGGCTTCGAAAACGGAAATTTCTTTTTCTTCAAACTCTTTTTGCGTTTTATTTTTGTAATTGTCTATATAAGAAATTATATATTTTTGAAGCGAAGAAGGTACCGATTCAAGAGCCGATACGAGTTCCGCGTTTTCTTTTTCGCTTGCTCCTTCGCCTCTGAGAACGTTGGCTAAGATGGTTTTTTTGCCGTCGTATAATGCTTGACCGTCAATATTTAATTCGTAATCTTTAAGGATTTTACTCATACTAATTTTTCGCTTTCGCTTTTTACGGCAAGACTTATTTTGCCTTCGTCTTCAAGCCTTCTTGCAACCTTTAATATTTCATGCTGAACTTTTTCGACTTCGGAAAGTTTTTTAGGACCCATAGCTTCAAGGTCGTCTTTGATCATTTCCTGAGCTCTTTTTGAAACGTTTGCAAGAATTTTATTGCTAAGTTCTTCCGAAGCCGTTTTTAAAGCAAGAACTATCTGATCGTGAGAAACCTCTCTTAAAATCAGCTGCATAGATTTATCGTCCACGCTTGCAAGGTCGTCGAAAGTAAACATTAATTCCCTGATTTTTTCGGCTTCTTCTTTGTCTAATTTTTCAATATCTGCAAGAATAGGTTCTTCTATAGATTTATCCATATTATTTAAGATATCGGCGACTACGCGGACGCCTCCAACTAATTTGCTCTGGGTAGAGCCGGTAGATTTAAGCTGTTCCTGAAGCACCTCGTCTAAGTCTTTGATAACGCCGGGCGGCACTCTTTCGAGTTTTGAAAGCCTGAATACTACCTGAGATCTGATGGAAGACGGCAGGAGTCCTATTACTACGGCTGCAGAAATAGGTTCCAGGTGTCCAAGAATGAGGGCAATTGTTTGAGGATGTTCGTTTTTAACGAAATCTGCTATAACATGAGGGTCGAGCCACTTTAAAGTCTGGAGGCCTTCTTCCTCTATCGGGCCGTGAAGATTGTCTAATATTTTTTTAGCTTTGTCGGGGTCAAGCGATTTTGCTATAAGATTTTTTACGTAATCGTCGCCTTTTACTATAAGTCCGACCTTTGAAAAATTAGAGTTAAAATCTTTAAGTATATTTTCGGAATCTTCTTTTTCAATAGTCGGAAGGTTATCCATATATTTGGTAATTTTTTGGATTTCCATCAGCTCTAATCGTTTAATGATTTCGGATGCGGCGTCTTCGCCTACGGAAACTAAGAAAACCGCCGCTTTTTCGGGTCCGGATAATCTTCTTGCCATTTATATTTCCCTTCCGGTATCTTTCAATAAATTTCTTACGTAATTGACGGCGGCGTCCGGGTCGGATTTTACGATATTAGCGGCTACGTCTTTAACGTCGGGTTCAGGAGGCGCTATGGATTCCTGTTTTATCTGGGCAAGCGCTTCCAGCCTTTCTTCATCGGAAGAACGGGCGTTTTCGTGCGATTCGTAAGAAGTTATATACTGCATTAACGGTCTTAAAATAATTAAAATTAACAATATAATGCCTATCAATATAACGCCGTATCTTATAATTTCTCCGAGATGGGATTTTATAAGTTTTACGAAAGTTTTTTTAGGAGGCGCCGGTATTTTATAGCTTATTTTTTTAAAAGGAATATTAGCCACCACGACTTTATCCTTTGCCGTCTTGGAATAACCTATAGCCGTTTTTATTATATTTTTAAAAAGGCTCATTTCGGATGAACTTCTGGGAATATACCGTTCGGCAGTTTTGCCTTTAGCCGATTTAATTTTTTTATAAGTTCCGTTGACTAATACGGAAGCGTAAATTCTTTTGATTGTTCCCACCGGATACGATATTTTCTCTATTTTTTTAGATACGTCGTAGTTTGTCGTTTCTTTTTTTACCGTATGAACGCTCGG